>JALYJX010000412.1 GCA_030775065.1 Gemmatimonadota bacterium
AACATTATGCCGCACCCTATTGGATGCTCCGCGCAGTTGCGCCTCTCGATGACAGAGTCGTCGTCCGCCACCAGGTGGTAGTCGCATGCCACCGCGTCCATCCAGGTGTTGAGCGCCAGGTGCATCGAAAGAACGTTCAGGTATTCCGCATGGACGTAATCGTCGCCATCGATCCGCACGACAAACCGTCCCCGCGCCGACCTGATACCGATGTTGAGCGACCCGGGCAGGCCCCGCCGGTCGGTGTTGTCGATGAGCCGGATGTCATCTCCGAAGAGCTCCAGCGCATAACGGGTTCGATCGGTGCTCGCGTCGTTTACCACAATCACCTCGAACTCATCTCTCGGGTAAGTCTGATTGAGGATGGAGCGCATACACCGGCCGATGTATCTCTCCTGATTTCGGACTGCGACGACGAGCGAAACGGCAGGCATGTGATGAGCCGGCATCGGTTATCGGAACAGTTGCTCGCGGGAGCCGACCCGCCGCTCGATGACTACCGTCGGACGGCGCGCCGAATGTCCTGAGTCGTCCACTCGAGCAACCATTGCCGACACCGTCAGGATTGGCGCGCGCGAGGCAGTAGTCGCGTGAAGATGCGCCACGGATGCGTGAGGTCGTCCATAGCTTCGCGCGAGAGCGCGGCAAACTCCACGAAGTCATCTGACTGCTGGTTGCGTGTCAGCAGCGTTATCAGGTGAGTGCCGAAGGCAATGAAGATACCAATTGCCACGCCGACCACGATTCCGATGAGCGTCTTGCGCACGCCTCGGTGTGCATCGGGCGCAATCGGCGTCTCGGGCGGCTCGATTACCGTGATCACAGGAATATCTCTGACCTCTTCGATCTTCGCCTGCTCGTACGATTGCGCCAGCCCGTTATGCAGCTGCTGCCTCATCGACACGGTACGGTTAAGACGGTCGAATTCGAGCTGAAGTCCGGGTGAGCTTCTGAATTCGCGATTTTCCGTGAGGAAGGACTGGAGGTTCTCTTCCGCCTGCCGCAGCTCCAGCTGCGTTTCGGCCAGCCGCTTCTCGACGAAGTTTCGCTCCAGCCCTGCCGCTTGCTGCCGGCGATTGAGATTGAAGCTGTTGACCTCGTCCAGGATGTTCTGCGCGATTTGAACCGCCATCTCCGGCCTTCGGGAGTTGACCTTTATCGTGATAACACCCGTTCTCGGGTTTGCGTTTTTCTGGATCTGGCCTTTGACGGCATCGACCATCCGCGCCCTCAGAACTGTAGGATTCTGAGCGCGGATTCCGTAGATCTTGTCGATCGGCCCCGTGAGAACGCCGGAATCTGTGCGCATCGTGTACTCGCGACGGGCGACAGCCGCGAGCAGAGAACGCGACTCCACAAGATCCAGGTAGAACGACGGCGACTGTCCGGCGTCGCCCGCACCGAGTCCGAATTGCTGAGCGAATCCGGAAAGCTGACTCTGCGAGCGCGCGCCCTGGGGCATAAAGCTGGCTGTGGTAGTGTAGCGACGCGGAGAGCTGTAGCTCTGATACCATGCGTAAAAGCCGGAAAGGATCGCAAGGACGACGAGCAGCGCCCGAAACCGGAGGAGGACACTGAGCAACGACACTACAGTCGTCGATCCTCCCTCGGACGGGAGTCCCACTCTCCCTGCCTCCCATGGAACGGGCGGCAACATTGGCTCGGTCGGGCGTGGTCGCGGAGTTGTCAACGGAGGCTGTAATCGGTGAGAAGAAGAAATGTCATATCGCTGATCATCGTGGTCAATTACTACTATGTACTCTGTGATGCGCCAGTAGGAATCTCGACGCGCCGGGAAAGTTGTCGGCGCTAAACGGCGGGGCCCCGCTCAAGCGAGCGCCTGCCGCAACGCATCGGCCACCCGCACCGTCTGGTCGTCGGTGAGCGCGAGGCCGCTGGGAAGATAAAGGCCGCGGCGGGCAATTCGTTCCGCCTCGGGATATCGCTCACCGGCGAAGAGTCCCATCTTCCTGAAGACGGGCTGCTCGTGCATCGGCCAGAAAAACGGACGCGTCCCAACGCCGAGATCGGCGAGACGTTTCATCGCGCCGCGCGCATCGATGGGGACATTGTCCTTCAGGGCGACGCCGAAAACCCAGTTGATGTTGTCCGCGTACCCGGTGCAGGCCACCGGAAGCTGAATGCCGTCAACATCTGCAAGCAGCGTCATGTAGCGGGCGAACGAGTGCCGCTTGCGCGCTACGAACTCGTCAAGCCGCTCGAGCTGCGCCAGGCCCACCGCCGCCTGCAGGCTGGTCATGCGAAAGTTCCAGCCCAGCTCTTCGTGAACGAACCTTTCCGGCCCGAAGCAGAGATTGCGCAGCGATCGACACCGCTCCGCGAGAGCGTCGTCGTCGGTGACGATCATCCCGCCCTCGCCTGTCGTGACGTGCTTGTTGGGATAGAAGCTGAAAGTGGAGAGCTCGCCAAACGATCCGCACGGCTTCCCGCGATATGTCTGGCCGATCATCTCGGCAGCATCCTCGATGATGCGGAGGTCGTGGCGCATCGCGACGTCGATCACGGGGTCCATGTCTACGGGAAGTCCATAGAGATGGACAACCATGATGGCTTTTGTCCGCGGCGTTATCCGCGACTCGACGGCAGACGCATCCATGTTCCACGTCGCTCGGTCGCAATCCACGAGAACCGGGGTAGCCCCCTGCCGTGTGACAGCTGAAGCGCAGGAGATTATGGTGAACGTCGGCATGATCACCTCGTCGCCCGGCTCCAGGCGAAGCGCGGCGACGGCGGCATCGAGCGCGGCGGAGCCGTTGCACACCGCGATCCCATGCTTTCGTCCCACACGATCCGCGAACTTCATCTCGAAGTCACGGACAAAGGGACCTTCGGATGAGATCCATCCGCTTTCGATGCACTGCGCCAGGTATTTCTTTTCGTTTCCGTCGAGAACCGGCTCGTTGACGGGAATGAATCCACTCACCCGGCGCTGCCCAGCCCGATCGTCACCTGGTCGGAAGGAATACCGTCGAAGCGCGTCTTGTCCTGATCACCTGCGTAGGGGCCCTGCTTCACCTCGATCATCTCGAGCTCTTCCAGCACTTCGAATCCGTGGCCGCCCGTCGCGAGAAGAATGACGTCACCGCCCTGAAGGATACGGCTCTCGATGTAATTCCGATCGTTGTCGTAAAAATCCACGCGAAGGCGCCCGCGCTTGATGAACAACACCTCCTGCGTGTACTGAACGGTTCGTCTTACCGGATTGTGGATATGTGGATCAATAACTTTTCCAACCGGGTGGTGCATGTATGCGAGCTGCTGGGACAGGTCGTTCGGGGTGAAGAAATGAATTCCCGGCCGGTCAAAGTTGTGTGAGACAATCACGGCGAGGAGCTGGTCGCCTACTTTCAGGGTCT
>JALYJX010000413.1 GCA_030775065.1 Gemmatimonadota bacterium
CGCGCCGCCCGCCGGAATCGGCGAGCGGCGCGTTTTGTCGTACTCAATCAGCTAAGCAATTAGTAGCTGTTCGCGTAGCTGGGTTCGATCGTCGCGAGCTCCCGGCGAATTGTCGCCCACGAGCTCTGAACCGTTGACGACGGGCGAGCCTGCTGCATCGCAGTATCAACCCGGCGTGCAGCCGTGATCAGCGAGCGACCCGCGACAGCTGCCGCGTCGGCGTTGCCACCACCGCGAACGAGCTGCTCGTACAGCGACGCATTATCCGCGAACGCCGAGAGTGCAAACCACAGATCGACGTCACCGGCCGTGTACGCACGGCGCGCATTCACCGTGGCCGTACCCGAAACCGAGAGGTCCATACGCTGGCGGCCAACGAGGTTCTGCGCGTTGCGGCGCAGTGTCGATGCCGACTCAACCGTAAGGACCGCGCCATACGAAGAGCCAACCGGTCCGGCGCTGCCGACGCCACCTGTCGTCACCAGACCGAGTCCACGTGCCGTGCGCCAGTCGAGGTTTCCGGTCGCTGGCAGGCCCTTGTCGACCTGATACTCGAACAGGGCGCGACGAGTCGCGTCGTCGAGCTGACCATTGACGGTACCGCGATAGTAATTCTGCTGCGCCAGCGCCTGCTGTGCTGCGCTGATCCTTTCAGTTGCCGTGTACACCGTGTAGGCGTCGGCGATTCGTCTGCCACCGCGCGCTCTCAAACTTACCGGCTGGTCGAGCTGAACAGCGAGGCGGGTTCCCGCGGGAACATTGACGTTCTGCCCCGATGACAGGATGCCGCCGAGGGCCGAAAGGATGCCGGACGCGGGACTGTTCTCGGATCCCGCTCCCATGATCGCTCCTCCGATGCCGCCGCGTCCGCCAACGAGCACTACGCGTGCATTAGGATCGGCGTCGATCTGACGTCGCTCGGTTGCGTCTGTGCTGGTAAGCCTGCCGTCGAGCGGATAGATCGTGCCGTCAGGCAAGGTCAGACGGTCGAAGGACACTTCGATGACGCCCGATTGCTGCCGAGTTGCGGGCTGGACGAAGGAAATAACGCCGCGGATGCGGCTGCCGGCCGGAATGACCGTGTAATCGTCGGCGCTGACGGTGTCGACAACTACCGTGGAGAAGCTCTGTCCGGCCTGGACGTTGTTCGATTGAAGCGCTGTTGCGGTACGTACGATAATTACGCTGCCTTCGGGCAGCAGAACGCGCGCCTGTGCAGCAAGGCCTGACGCGGCGAAGAGCGACAAGGCCAGGCTCCACGCTGCGCCGGGCAGGAATTTCGTTCGGATTTGCATGATTTAGCTCCTTATTTGGCGTGGGAACGGACAAGTCCCAACTATTCAAGACGCGTACCGCCGAATCATCGCCGGATCACTGCGCAGATGACCATTAGTGACTATCTTATGACTATGACGGATGTTCGTATTGCACAGCTCAAGGCGCGGCTCAGTGAGTATCTGCGGACCGTGCGAAAGGGGCACGAAGTGACGGTTTACGACCGGAATGAGCCTATCGCGCGGCTTGTCCCATTTTCGCGAACAGGTCCGCTGGTCGCTCGCGAGCCGGTGAGGCGTTACACGACGCTCGGAGAGATTCCGTTGCCGCCGCCGGTCAGGCTCGATACTGACCCAGTCGAGATTCTCCTCGAGGACCGCCGAAGCGGACGATGATCGCGTATCTGGATTCGTCCGTCATCCTGCGAGTCATTCTGGGACAGCCCGGGCGAATTCCGGAATGGAGACGCATCACCACAGGAGTCGCGAGCAGCCTCATCGAAGTCGAATGCCTTCGAACTATCGACCGCCTGCGTCTGAGGGGACAGCTGTCTGTCGATGAGACCGCCATCCGTCGCGAGGCTGTCTACCGAGTCATCGAGCGACTCGATGTTGTGGAGCTAACCGGCGCTGTTCTCCATCGCGCTTCGCAGCAGATGTCCGCGCCGCTGGGAACGCTTGACGCTTTGCACCTGGCGACCGCCGACCTGTGGCGCGAGACGCAGGGAAAAACCCTGGTATTTGCTACGCACGATCGCGCACTCGCTCTCGGCGCGCGAGGCAACGGTTTCAGAGTTCTCGGAGTGTAACCGGCGCTGTCACTGTTTCAGCAAGGCGACCCACCCGCGCGTGTGATCCGCGACTTCCTCGACAACCTGAGCGTCGGTCTTTCCTGATGACTTGAGGATGTGGAAGCTGTGATCAGCGCCTTCGATCCACTGCATGTCCCAGCGCGTCTTCACGGACTTGAGCGCGGTCTCCATCAGCGCGCGCGTACAGAATGGGTCGCGGGTTCCGCTGAAGCAAAGCACCGGCACCTCGATCGAGCCGAGGTGTGCATCGCGCAGCTTCTCGGGCTGACCCGGCGGATGCAGCGGATAGGCGAGCAGCAGCAATCCATCTGCCGCGAACTCAGCGGCCGCCAGCATCGAAGCGGCACGCCCACCCATCGACCGGCCTCCGATGATCATTGTACGCGGATTCAGCTCGGCCCTCGCGTGCGCGACGACGGCGGAGAAACATTCTTCCAGGCGCGGCATGGGATCGGGGCGCCCCGATTTCTTCTCCCGGTAAAGAAAGTTGAATCGGACGGTGCTCAAGCCGCGCGAGCGCAACGTGCGCGTGAGCGCGACGATGCTCTTGTCGGCCAGGTTTCCACCTGCGCCATGCGCACAGACAAAAACGGGCGCGTCGGGCATGTCCTCGGCGGCCTCGAAAACAGCGGATGTCTCTTGCGCGCCAACGGCGACGCGCCATTCCTGGCGACCCAGTTGCGTGCGCGAATCAGTCATTCCTCAAAGTGCGGCGGGAACAGGGCCGTCCGATAGTGGTGCGGTTATTGATGCGAAAATGAACGTGACAGCCATCGGGACGATGCCGCGGATTCTGGTCAACGCGCCCCTCATCGCCGCGCTTGCGTGCTACAACGCGTCGTCGGCGCCAATCACCCAGGTCCTGGGGACGTGGGGCGGTGACAACGCCGGGCTGATCGCGAGCGACAATGCCGCACACGTCCATATCGGGTGTACACTCGGCGAAACGAATTCCTCAATCCGCCCAGATGCCGATGGCCGCTTCGATGTTGTCGGGACATACAACGTCGATGCGTATCCAGTTGACCGAGGCATCACTCATCCAGCGCGGTTCACGGGCCAGGTCGCAAGACAAACGATGACCCTCACTGTGATTCTCACGGACACTGCGCGACAACTCGGCCCGGTGACGCTCGTTTATGGGAAGGAGCCGAAGATGGGACCGTGTCCGATTTGCCGGGCGCCGAAGATAACTCCGACGCGTTAACCGGGAGCTACCGGCAGAAGTCCCATTTCGTCGAGGAACTGATGGCCACCAGTCCGCTTTCCCTGCCTGGTCTCGACC
>JALYJX010000414.1 GCA_030775065.1 Gemmatimonadota bacterium
CACCCCGGATGGCCGCTACAAAGCTCTCGAACTCGAGGCGCAGGGGCTCGCCTTCCGGCGCCGTCAGCTTGATGCGGTCGACGAAGTCAGTGATGTCGACCGGTCCGGCGGGCGGATTGCTCGTATCCATCCGCTGTTTGAGGCGAAAGAATTCGCCCGTCCCCGCGGCGAGGTCGAGCGAGATGTACCCGCTGTGCTGAAAGATCCGAATCTTGCGCACCCGTTCGCGGGAGATGCGGCTGGACGTGATGTTGGCAACCGCACCGGATGTGAACGTCACGCGCGCGTTCGCTATGTCCAGCATCGGTGTCAGAACCGGAACGCCCACTGCGGTTATCGATTCGGTAGTATCGTCGACCAGCGTGAGAATCAGGTCGATGTCGTGAATCATCAGATCGAGCACGACCGCCACGTCTGACCCGCGTGGATTGAACGACGCCAGGCGCTCGCTCTCGATGAATCGCGGGCCCGATACGTAAGGAAGGGCGGCACGCACCGCGCGATTGAATCGCTCGACGTGCCCCGTCTGTATGATCGCGCCAGTGCCCTTCGCGATGGACAAAAGCTCGTCTGCCTCGTCGAGCGTAGTGGTGATGGGCTTCTCGATGAAGGCATGCTTTCCAAGCTCCAGAGCCTGCTTCGCCACTCGGAAGTGCGCTGGCGTCGGCACGACGATCGTTACCGCGTCAACATCCTCCAGCAGAGCGCCGACGTCGCGGTATGCCTTGACTCCGAGCTCGGCCGCAACTTGCGATGCACGCTCCGGACGCTCGTCCACGAAGCCCGCCAGGCGAACGCCTTCCACGTCGCGGAGGATCCGCACATGGTGGAACCCAAGGCTGCCGGCGCCCACAACGCCCATTCGAACCGGACCCGTCAAATCACCACTCCACGCTCGCTCGCTTCCACGAATTGAACGAGCTCGGCAACCTCGGGAAACTGCTCGAGCTCCGTCTCGGCGCGCTGCATTGCCTGCGAAAGATTGAGGTCCGACCGGAAGAACAGCCGATAAGCGCGCTTGAGCTCGCGAACGACGTCCTCCGGAAATCCGTTCCGCTGCAGACCGATACTGTTGAGACCGTAAAGCTTCACCGGGTTTCCCACCGCCTTGAGGAACGGTGGAATGTCCTTCGAAACGCGCGAGCAGCCTCCGATGAAGCTGAATCTCCCGATGCGAACGAACTGATGCACAGCGGAGAGTCCGGATATCGTCGCCTTCTCGTCGACGACCACATGCCCGGCTAGCTGCACGCCATTGGCGAGGATGACTCCGTTGCCGATGTGGCAATCGTGCGCCAGGTGAACGTAGGACATGAGGAGGCATCCGCTCCCCACGGTGGTCTTGAACGACTGCGACGTGCCCCGGTTGATCGTCGTGTACTCCCGCACGACCGTGCGTTCGCCGATCTCGACGGTCGTCGGCTCACCCGCGTACTTGAGGTCCTGCGGCGCGCCGCCGATGACGCTCCCGATCCCGATCCTGACTCCGGCCGCGAGTCGCACGTCGCGCTCCAGTGTCGCACGCGGACCAATCACGCAGTCGTCGCCCACTTCACAGCCGTCGCCGATGATCGCGAACGGTCCGACTTCAACGCGCGAGCCGAGCACCGCCTTCGACGAGACGATTGCGCTCGGATGAACCGCGGAGCCGCGCTTCATTTATCGCGAACCATCGCGGCCATATCGGCTTCAGCGACGATTTCGCCATCAACCTTTCCAACTCCATGCATCTTGCAGACCGGGCCACGAATCTGAATCACATCGAGCTCGAAGCGAATCTGATCGCCCGGCTTTACCGGGCGCCGAAACTTGACGTTGTCGAGCGACATGAAGTAGACGACCTTGCTCTCGGCGTCCTTGACCGAGCCCATCAGCAGCATCCCGCCAACCTGCGCCATTGCCTCGATGATCAGCACGCCGGGCATAACCGGATGCCCCGGAAAATGGCCCGCGAAGAACGGCTCGTTGATGGTGACGTTCTTCAGCCCGACGATGCGCTTGTTCTCCTCGATCTCCAGAATCCGGTCGACGAGCAGAAAAGGGTAACGGTGAGGCAGCACCTTCATGATGTCTTCTATCCCGTACACGACCGCCCTCCCCTTGTCTCGTTTTTTCCCGGCCCCAGGCGGAGAACCGCCGTTGCCCGATGAGCGCACTCCCGTTCGAACGAGCTCTCTCACAAGTGTCACCGTACCGCGGTGACTTGGCCTGAGTGCGACTACACGCGCATGAACGTGCGCACCGGCCAGCGCGAGGTCACCCACACAGTCCAGCATCTTGTGCCTGACGAACTCGTCGCTCCACCTGAGCGGCCCGCTCAGCACTGTCGATTCGTCGAGCACCACGGCGTTCTCGAGTGAAGCGCCCTTGATCAGGCCTTTCTCCCTCAGCGACTCGACCTCGTGGACGAAGCCGAAGGTGCGTGCCGATGCGAGCTCGTTTCGAAATGTGTCACGATTGATGCCGAACCGTGAATTCTGCCGGCCGATCTTCGGGTGGTCGAACTCGATCGTGACATCCAGCTCGAGAGCCGACGACGGGTAGGCTTCATAGACGGAATCTCCGTCGATGATCCTTACCGGTTCGGTGAGCGTCAAATAATCCGGGTGCCCCTCGACTGCCGCAAGGCCGGCCGACGTGAGCGCCTCGAAAAATGCGGTCGCGCTTCCGTCGAGGATCGGTGGCTCGGGTCCGTCCATCGCAATCGTGAGATCGTCGATGCCATGTGCGGCGACCGCGGCGAGTACGTGCTCAACCGTGTGGACCGAGTACGGCTCACGGCCCAGCTGGGTCCGTCGCTCGCTCGCCGATACGTGATCGACGAGCGCCGGAATCGGCGCGCTGTTCGGAACGTCGGTGCGCTGGAATAGAATCCCCTGTTGCGCTTTCGCTGGCTTGAACGTGAGCGTGCAGCGCTCGCCAAGGTGCAGCCCCAGTCCCTCGAGTGAAACGGGGCGGCTGATGGTAATACGACTCAACGTTGAGTCTTCTGGTCGAGAAGGTGCTCCACTCGCTTCAGCAGCTCCGGCAGTTTGAATAACGCTCCCGTGGCACGAAGAGCCTCTCGGTGCGGACGCGCTGGATACCCGGACCATTTTTCGCCCGCAGGCACGTCGCCGAATACTCCGGCCTGGCCACCGATGGTCGCCCCTGCGCCGATGGTCAGGTGGCCGCCCACGCCCGCCTGTCCGGCGAGAACGCAGCCGTCTTCCACGTGCGCGGAGCCTGCCAGTCCTACCTGAGCCATGATGAGACAGAGCTTCCCGACGCGGCAGTTGTGGCCAATCTGAACCAGGTTGTCGATTTTCGTTCCCGCGCCGATCACGGTGTCGTCGATGCTTCCACGGTCCACAGT
>JALYJX010000415.1 GCA_030775065.1 Gemmatimonadota bacterium
GCTCAGGCATCCATGACAGAGGGATCGAAGGGATTCGGCGGATTATCCGGATTGTTTCCGAACTGGCGCCCATACAGGCGAACCGCAACTCAGCATGTCGGGTGTTTTTGTTGTTAAAAACAGAAAGAAAGACAAGCTTGGTGCCCGGCACTGGGCTTACGCCGGTACGACTCAATCCGGATAATCCGCCGAATCTTTTCGAACCTTCGTTCATAGATGCTGGATGGGCGCGCCGACCGTTGTTGGCGGCGTTCACGATGTTAGTGCTCGGCGCATGCAGCCCAGGAACGCGAGGCAGCGCCGAGGACGGCAAGACTGTCCTGACGTTTTCGGGAAGCGCACTGGGCGCCGAAGGAACACTCGTGGCGCAGCAGCTCAAACAATTCATGCAGCTCCATCCCGACATCACGGTGGAGCTGCAGCGCACACCGGACGACGCGTCGCAGCGGCATCAGCTTTATGTCCAGTGGCTCAACGCGCGTGTCGGCAATCCCGACATCCTGCAGCTCGACGTTGTCTGGACTCCCGAATTCGCCGCTGCCGGCTGGGTTCTCCCGCTCGACAGGTTCAAGCCTTCATCCGCCGATTTTTTCCCCGCGACAATCGAGGCGAACAGCTGGGCGGGGAAGCTCTACGCGCTGCCGTGGTTCGCGGACGTCGGTCTTCTCTATCGGCGAACTGACCTCGTTCCGCGCGAGCCCGAAAGTCTTGCCGATGTCGTGAAGGGAGCGCGCGACGCGATGGCCCGGCCTGGTGGCCCGCGTTACGGAATTGTCTGGCAGGGCGCCCGCTACGAAGGACTCATCACGACCTTCGTCGAGTACCTCGGCGCGTTCGGTGGTCGCATACTCGACGAGCGCGGGCAAGTCGCAGTGAATCAGCCGGCAGCTGTTCGAGCACTCGAGTTCATGCGCGATGAGCTTTACGGCTCGCGCGTTGCCCCGCTTGACGTCCTCACCTGGCACGAGGAAGAGGCGAGATTCGCATTTCAGAACGGCAATGCCGTTTTCATGCGCAACTGGCCGTACGCATACGAGCCGATGAGCGACACTGTGCAATCGCGCGTTGCCGGTAAGTACACCGTTTCGCCAATGCCTGCCGCCGGGGGAGGCGTTGGCCACTCCACCGCGACACTGGGTGGAGCCCAGCTGGCCATCAACGCCTACACGGAATCGCCTGATGCTGCCTACCGCCTGATTGCGTACCTCACGGCGCCGGAGCAGATGCTCGCGCGCGCTGAGGCCGTCGGACAGTACCCAACACGGCCGGCGTTGTACGGTGACGCGCGGCTCAGCTCGGCTCTCGCGATTCCGGTCGAGCAGGCGCGACGCGCCATCGAGAGCGCGACACCGCGACCGGTGACGCCGATCTATACCGAGCTCTCGGAGATTCTCCAGATCGAGCTGCACCGTGCGCTCGTGCGGCAGGCCGAGCCGCGGGAGGCGCTCAACTCAGCCGCAAGCCGGATCAACAGGCTCATCGATCGGACTGGAATGCGGAAGCTGATGGAGCAGCACGCCCAGTGAGGTCCGAGGCACGACTTGGATGGCTGTTGGTTTCGCCGGCTCTCGGGGTGATTGCTCTCATCGCGATTTTCCCGCTTGGATGGACGGTGTGGGAATCGCTGCACATGCACGAGCTGAGAATGCCGTGGCTCGGTAAGCCGTTCATCGGGCTCGACAACTACATAGAGCTCGCGGGCGATCCCCGTTTCTGGGCGGCGCTCGGCCATACCGCGTTCTTTACCGTTGTCTCGATCGCGCTGGAGCTGTTGATCGGACTGTTTCTCGCGCTTGCGATGAACCGCGTCTTCCGCGGGCGCGGCTTCGTGCGCGCGGCGGTGCTGGTTCCATGGGCGATCCCCACCGTCGTCGCCGGGCTTCTGTGGCGGTTCATGTTCGAGTCCCAGGGCGGGATTGCCAACGCGCTGCTGGTAGATGCGGGGATTCTCGACAAGCCGATCGTGTGGTTCATCCAGACCGCGACGGCGTGGGTGCCGGTGATTCTCGCTGACGTGTGGAAGACCACGCCATTCGTCGCGCTTCTGCTGCTCGCGGGACTTCAGAACATCGATCTCACGC
Organism: Gemmatimonadota bacterium; assembly: GCA_030775065.1. Classification (GTDB taxonomy): domain Bacteria; phylum Gemmatimonadota; class Gemmatimonadetes; order Gemmatimonadales; family Gemmatimonadaceae; genus UBA4720. The sequence continues at coordinate 2,082 of JALYJX010000415.1, forward strand.
TTTACGAGGCGGCCGCGGTAGACGGCGCCAACAGGTGGTGGCAGCTGAGGCACATCACGCTGCCCCTGCTCAAGCCGGCGATTCTGGTGACGCTGATCTTCAGAACGCTCGATGGATTCCGAGTGTTCGATCTGATCTATGTGCTCACAGGCGGCGGGCCCGGAACGTCCACGGAGCCTGTCGCCCTCTACACGTTCAACGCGCTGCTCCAGAATCTCAGGTTCGGTTACGGCTCCGCACTCTCGGTGGTGATCTTCGCGATCACCTTCGGTCTCGCGCTCCTTTACATGAAAGGACTCGGCGTGCGACTGGGCGGGGAAGAGCGATGACTTTCTCCTGGCAGCGATGGGCCTTTGGTGCTGCGCTCTCCGCACTGGTGATCTTCACCCTGTTTCCATTTTACTGGGCGATTGTCGCGTCACTTACCCCTGACGCCGCTCTCTTTCGCGATCCGTCGCTCTTGCCGCGCACATTCATTCTCGATCATTACCGCGCGCTGTTCGACGAGCGTGATTTCTTCACCCCAATCCGGAACTCGATTATCGTCGCCGGCACGACGACGGCGTTCTGCCTGACCGTCGGCACCTTCGCGGCCTACGCCATGGCCCGCCTTGAGTTCCGTGGCAAGGCGGCGATCATGGCTTTCATTCTCGCGGTCACGATGTTTCCGCAGATCTCCATCGTGAGCCCGCTTTACCTGCTGCTGCGGTCCCTGCGTCTGATCGACACGTATCCCGGACTCATCATGCCGTACATGACGTTCGCGATGCCCCTGACTGTATGGATCCTCACAGGATCGATCCGCCAGATCCCGAGGGACCTCGAGGACGCGGCGCACGTAGACGGCGCATCACGCCGGCAGAGCTTCACGAGGATCTTGCTCCCGCTGGCGGTGCCGAGTCTGGCGACAACCGCAATTCTGACGTTCATCTATTGCTGGAACGAGTTTCTTTTCGCGCTCTCGTTTACGCTCGGGCCCGAGCGACAAACCGTGCCCGTGGCAATTGCACTTTTTCGAGGGCAATATCAGGTGCCGTGGGGGCAGATTCTCGCTGCCGCGGTGGTTGCGACGGCTCCCGTGGCGGCGATGGTGCTGGTGTTTCAGCGACGAATCGTGCAGGGACTCACTGCCGGCGCCGTAAAGGGTTAACGGAGATATCTGATGGCGCGCATCGCGCTCGAGCATGTCGACAAGATTTACGCGAACGGCTTTGTAGCCGCGCGCGACCTGAGTCTCGAGGTCGCCGACGGCGAGCTGATGG
>JALYJX010000416.1 GCA_030775065.1 Gemmatimonadota bacterium
GGTCATGCACGTTCACCCAGTAGGTTCCGCTGCGTGTGCCATCTCCCGAGGGCTGCTGGTAGTATGCGGTCGTCGTGCGAGGAGCGATGAAGTCGGGGATTGTTTTGATCCCGTAAGGCATTCGGGGCAGCTTGCTGAAAAGCCGCGGCAGCTCGCCGTCCATCAGCTTGAGAAAGTATGAGTTCTTCTCGAGCAGCTCCGTCGGAGTCTTTGCATAAAAGCGAGGGTCAGTACGGAGGAAGGTGACGAAGCTCTTGAAGTCGCCCGTCCACTTGGTTGACCGCATCACAGTGTCCATCGCCGCGCGTATGCGTGCGACCTCGCGCAATCCTGTCTCGTGAACCGCGTCCGGTGTGGCGTCGTCGAGAGTTGTGTAGTACCGCACGAGGAATTCGTAGTACTTCCGGCCTTCTGGAAGCTGGTTGGCGCCGAGTGACGCCCGCGCTTTTGGCGTGTACTCCTTCAAAATGAAGTCGCGGAAATCACGATACCCGGCGGCGACACTGGTGGTGATTGCTTCGCGCCCTGCAGCAATGAGTGCAGGACGATCTGCCTCGGGCACGGTCGAAGGGAATTCCGTGAACGGCTTCCAGAGAAGGCTTTTCGTCGGATCAGTGACGATGTGCGGTGAGAGCGCGCCATCGATGCCGTCGAGGGAGACGCGCGGCAGAACCATCCCGCGTCGCGCGCCTTCGCGCATCACCTCGATGTAGCCGCCTGAATACTTCCTGAACGCGGAAAGCCTCGCGATGTAGTTGCGGTAATCCTGCGTGGTGCGGAAAGGCAGTCGATCCGCCATCTGCGGGAAGCTCGTATGGAATCCTTCCCGATTCGTGATCGGAATGAGAAAGTCGAAGAGCTCCCCGGCCTGTATTGCATCGCGCAGGCTTCGCTCCATTATGTCGCGGTTGATCTGATCGGGCCGGGCGAGTGAGTCGCGTGAAATTGCGCGCAGGCGCCCGAGAAACACGCGCGAGGAGTCGAGCCGTCGCGCTTCCGCGGCCAGTCCTTCGTCGGAGAGGCGGTCGTTGTACCGCGTATCGCCGAGGCTCGTTGCGAACACGGGCGCTTCACGGAGAGTGTTCTCCCACTGCTGCTCGAAGAGGGTCTTTAGTCGCTCGGCTGCCGGTTGCGCCGACGCGGCGGATGCGAGGGCGAGAGTGAGGAACGCGAGCGCAGCACGGGAAACGAGGGTCATTGGCGGAGAGTTGGGTAGGAAGTCTTCTCACGTTCTAACACCGGGGCATTGCGAGAGGCAACCTGGAGGTCGCGGATCTCGGATCTGTGTCTTCCCAGGTGAGCCCTTGCTCTCCGGTTTGCGCAGCCCGACAGCGGCGGAATATTATCCTCCGGTCAAACGCCCGAGGAAGCGCCATGCCCGCAACGCCCACATCTGTCGACGAGTACCTCGCCTCCTTGCCCGATAATCAACGCGCGGTGCTCGAGCCGGTGCGCGATACCGTCCGGAAGAACCTGCCCAAGGGCTACCAGGAGCTGATGCAGGGAAAGTTCATCGCCTACGTCATCCCGCTCTCGCGCTACCCAAAGACGTACAATGGCCAGGCGCTCCAGTACGCCGCGCTCGCCGCACAGAAGAATTACTACACGCTCTACCTGATGGCCCCGTACGGCGACGAGAAGGAGCTCGCGCAACTCCAGAACGGCTTCAAGAAGGCCGGCAAGAAGCTCGACATGGGGAAGTCCTGCATCCGCTTCAAGAAGCTCGAAGACCTTCCGCTCGACGTCATCGGCGAAAGCGTCGCGCGAACGTCGGTGGATGACTACATACGCGGATACGAATCAGTGAAGCGCAACTAGAAGGCGGGCGGCGCTGTGACCCTCGCGACGGAAGCAGCAGACAAGGATTCTCCGCAGCGCTCTGAACAGGGGCTTGTCAGAGGCATAGGGCGCTGGGATCTCGTCGCGCTCATCATCAACAACGTCATCGGCGCGGGGATCTTCGGCCTCCCGGCCGCGCTCTACGTGCTGGCAGGGACATACAGTCTCCTCGCCTTCATCGCGTGCGCCATCGTAATCGGAATCGTCGCGCTGTGCTTCGCGGAGATGAGCACCCGGTTCACGGAGACTGGCGGCCCTTATCTCTACGCGCGGAAGACACTCGGCCCGCTCGTGGGATTCGAGGTCGGGTGGCTCAACTGGATCGCAAGACTCACCGGCTTCGCGGGGGTCTGTAACCTCTTCCTGATCTACCTCGCCCTGTTTATTCCCGGGGCGAACGAAGGCGCGTTGAGGGTGGCTCTCATCGTCGCAGTTGTCGGCTTATACACGACGATCAATCTCATCGGCATTCGGGAGATGACGATCGTCAGCAACATCTTCGCGGTGTCGAAGCTGATTCCGCTCGTGCTGTTCATCACGATCGGGCTGTTTTTCATCGACAGCAGCCGCTTCTCGTTCGCTGAGCCGCCCGATTACCAGCCGTTCTCGAAAGCGGTGCTGCTTCTGGTATTTGCGTTCAGCTTCGAAGCGTCGATGATTCCAGCCGGCGAAGTGCGAAACCCGGCACGCGATTATCCGCGGGCGCTCTTGATCAGTCTGTCCATCGTTGCCGTCGTCTACGTGCTCGTGCAGGTGGTGTCGATTGGAACCCTGCCGGGTCTGGGTGCTTCCGAGCGGCCGCTCGCCGACGCAGCGGCAGTTTTCCTCGGAAGCCCGGGCGCTTATCTCATCACGATCGGAGCGCTTATCTCCACATCCGGCACGCTGAACGCGAGCATCCTGTTCACGAGCCGGGTTCCGTTCGCGCTCGCGGAGCAGGGTCAGCTCCCGAGCGTGCTCGCAAGGATTCATCCCCGCTTCCGCACACCGCACGTTGCAATCCTTCTCTCAGCGTCGGCGATTCTCCTGCTCACGATTTTCAACACGTTCATCACCGCCGCGACAATCTCGGCAATGGTGCGCCTGTCGCTCTACATCATCACGGCGATCTGCCTGATTTTGCTCAGGAGACGCAGCGACCAGCCTGTTCCCGCATTCCAGGCACCGGGCGGGCTGTTCATCCCGGTTCTCGTTATCGCCCTTTCACTATGGCTCCTGTCCAACAGCTCGGCGCGTGAGGCGCGTGACGCAGGCCTTGCGGCACTCGTGGGGCTTGTCTTGTACGGTCTGACGAAGCTCAGATCGTCAACGCCCCGACCTGAATAACGGCTCCCAGCTGCCGTGGTGGGCGCTGAAAATGCTGTTTGTGGCCCTCCCAAACTGTATCTGGACTTGCGCACCGCGGGTAAATTCATCCCCCCAAGTTTTCTTAGAGCGCGCTTATGAGCACTACGGACATCCCGATGTTCGCGCAGGTCAACAAATACTT
>JALYJX010000417.1 GCA_030775065.1 Gemmatimonadota bacterium
GGCATTCTTCCATCTGGTAGCCCCGCCGATGTCGGGGCCACCGCGCCACGTGCATACGCGCGAGGACGAGCTATTCTATATCCTCGAGGGAGAGCTCGTTTTCGAGCTCGATGGAGAACGGCATACCGTGCGCGCAGGCGATACGGTGTACCTGCGCCGCGGCGTCGTCCACACGTACCAGAACTTCACCACCTCGGACGCTCGGCTTCTCATCGCGACGACGCCCGGTATGTTCTCCAATTTATTCGTCGAGCTGTCGGCCGCGACACCACCCGGCGGCTTGCCCCCTTTTGATGTCATCGACGCAATTGCAACGAATTACGGCATCACGACGCTCGGGCCACCGATGTTCGAGTGAGCCCTATCAGCGGCTACACGTGCCGCTTCGGCGCCTGACAATTCCTGACTAGCCGACGGTGGCCGGCTGGCGTGATGCATCAGCTGTGGGAAGAGCTTGTGGAGCAGCAATAGCAGCAGGCTGTCTCCGCTCGCCGACCTGCTGGCGCCACATGGCGTAGTACAACCCCTTCCGGTCGAGCAGCTCGTCATGGCCGCCCGACTCGACGATCCGGCCACGCTCCAGAACGTAGATGGAGTCCGCATGCATCACCGTCGACAGACGGTGAGCGATGAGAATCGTCGTCGCTCCCCGATCGGCGGCTACGTCGCGCATCGTTCTGCTGATCTCCTCCTCCGTGAGCGAATCGAGCGAAGACGTCGCCTCATCGAACACAATGAGGTGGGGCCGCCTGAGCAGCGCCCGCGCGATCGAAAGACGCTGCTTCTCACCGCCGGACACCTTCACTCCGCCCTCGCCGATCACCGTATCGAGTCCGCGGTCGGCGCGGCCGAGCAATGAGTCGGCTGCCGCTTTATGCATTACCTCGAGGCACTCGATGTCCGTCGCATCAGGCCGGACGAACAGAAGATTCTCGCGGATCGTCCCCGAGAAAAGCTGGGTGTCCTGCGTCACGAAGCCGATACGCTCGCGCAGCCGGTCGAGATCGATCACCGTGCTGGAATATCCATTGTAGAGAATCTCGCCCTGCTTGGGCGGATACAGCCCGACGAGCAGCTTCACCAGCGTCGTCTTCCCTGCACCAGATGGACCGACAAACGCAATCGTATCCCCACGCTCGGCGCTGAACGAAATGTCACTCAGGGCTGGAGTCGATGCGGTCTGATGCGTGAAGCCGACGTTCCGGAACTCGAGCGTATTCAGCTCGTCGAGCGGGACAGGATTCGCAGGTTTCGGATCCTTCGGAATGTTCATTATCGCGCGAAAGTTGTTCAAAGAAACTTCCGTCTCGCGATACGTGTTGATGATGTTCCCCAGCTCCTGCAGCGGGCCGAAGATGAAGAACGAATAAATCAGCAGAGAGAAGAACTGACCGACGGTGATCTTCTGCGTGAAGATCAGGTACAGCATCAGGAAAAGGATGCCTGTCCGGAGAAGATTCACAAACGTGCCCTGAATGAAGCTCAGGCTCCTCAGATAGCGCACCTTCTTGAGCTCGAGCTTGAGGATTTTCTCCGTCGTGGCGTTGAGCCGGCGCACTTCCTGATCCGCTAATCCGAGGCTCTTCACCAGCTCGATGTTGCGAAGCGACTCGGTTGTCGAGCCTGCGAGTGCGGTCGTTTCCGCGACGATCTCCTTCTGGATGACCTTGATGCGACGGCTCAATACCGAGTTCAGGATTCCGATAAGCGGCACGGTCAGGAGAAACGCCGGCGCGATTACCCAGTGCACCGAGAGCGCATAGATCATCACGAACACCACGCCTACAAGCGTCGTGAAGAGCATGTTGATCGCCATCGAGATGAATTTCTCGACGTCGCTCCGGACTTTCTGGAGCTTTCCGAGCGTCTCGCCGCTCCGCTGGTCCTCGAATACCGCGTACGGCAGCTCGAGTGAGTGGCGGATGCCGTCCGAGTACATCTGCGCGCCGAGGCGCTGAGTGATGACGTTTACGAAATAGTCCTGGAAATTCTTGGCGACACGGGAGATGAAGGCAACACTCACGGCCAGGAAGAGAAGGAACGAGACGCCGCGCACGAACTCCGCAGTCGTGTACTCCTTGAACCGGGTTGCGTACTGGTCGATGATGTGCCGGAAGATGAGCGGATCGAGCAGCGAGAACACCTGATTCGTCGCCGCGAGCACAAGGGCGAGCAGGATGAGCTTCCAGTACTGCAGCAGGTAGCCCTTGAGAATGTCCATCAGATTCTCTCGGCGATGAAAATCATCTCGGGTGAAACGTCGGTGAGCGGAGAGCGGTTGAAGTCGCCAAAGACCGCCTTCACGCGAAAGCCGCAGCGCGCGAGGAGATGCTCCAGCTCGTAGCGCCAGTACCATCGCATTGGAAAGCCCTGCACGAGTCGCTGGGTCGTTCCGTCCGCTCCTCGAACATAATAGATCAGCTCGATCTCACTGTACTGATCGGCGATGTGGACAGCCACGACTCGTCCGGTTCTGCGAAAGGTCCGACCGTCGGGGAGTGTAGCTCCAGAGGTGTCCTCCCCTTCAACGCTGCGATCCTCGAGCAGATACTGGATCTTTGGATTGAAGACATCGAAGACAAGTAATCCGCCGGGCTCGAGGTGCCGGTGAATGGCTTTCAGCGTGGCGATCTGCTCGGAGACCGAGATCAAATGCTGCAGCGGGCGAAATGGTAGCGTAATGAGACTAAATCGAGTACCGAGATCGAACGCCCTCATGTCTGCCTGAACCAGGGTCACGTTCTCCTGGACTTCCGGCGATTCCTCGTCGAGCCGCGCCCGGCATTGGGCGAGCATTCGAGGAGATCTGTCCACACCGGTGATCTCCATGCCTGATCGAGCTGCCGGGATCAGGATTCGCCCTGTTCCACATCCAAGTTCGAGAATGTTCCCGCCGTGCGCCCTCGCTTCCTCGACGTAAAACTCCCCATCGGGGCGCGATCTGTACGGCGTGACATGGTCGTAAAGGAGACCAATTTCCTCGATATCGTCGTAGCCGCCGTTCGTCAACGAACTCCCCGAAGCCGACGAGACGCTACTTCCGCGATCAATGCGACTGCCAGCAGCGCGAACATCCATGCCAACCAATGTGAGCGATTCAACCCGCCTCCCGCCACATCACCCTGACCACTGGGCGGTCCCAGCGCGGAAACGAGGTTGGCAACCGGCGCATCATCTACCTCACCGGCCACAGCCGGCAAAGCAACGCGCGGCGCATACGCGACGCTGCTCACCAAGTCTGTCCACCAACCTCGATGATCGCGAACTGAGCTTTCAGCCCCAGCCATTCGCCACCGCCACGTATCCTCATAACCTGACTGGACA
>JALYJX010000418.1 GCA_030775065.1 Gemmatimonadota bacterium
ACTTCCGTGACAGGACCAGCATGGTGACACCCTCCTGATTTTCCACGTGAGCCAACTAATGATTATGTTGGCTTTCACATCGTCCTGGTTTCTCACATCTTCTGTATAGTAGTGATTATGCGTTTACATGTCCAGACAATTTGGACACATTTCTCTTATTCAATCAAAAGCAAGAGTTGTGCCGAAATTCGATATATGGACGTATCATATCACAAGTTATTCCTGGAAAAGCAGATAAGGCAAACATACCGATATTGACACACCAATTGGGGACTGTGCGATCCGGCGACGTATTGATGTGTCCGTCCGGCGAACCGCGTGGAGGGTGGGGAAGCAGCCCGCTGGGAGAAGTTCGGTCTGTTCATTCGCAAGAGGATAGCCAACCGCGTGGCCGCCTGTGCGAGAGGCGGCCACGGGTTAGAAGGGAATGGAGTTCAGGATAGAAGTGCCGAGATTAGGAATCTGACTCGGCAGAAGGGATGGCCGTCTCGGGAGACGACTCCAGCGCACCCGCTTGCCTGGCCCGCTGCGCTGCTTGCCACTTGTCCGGCGCCAACTCGCCCACTTGCTCCGCAGGCGTCGTCGGCAAGCGGCTTAGCACGTCTTGCAGGTACGCCCACGGCTCGACACGCAACCGCTTGCACGTCGAGGTGAAGCTCATCAGCACCGCCGCCGCCTGGCCGCCTTGCGGCGAACCGATAAACAGCCAGTTCTTACGGCCAATCGCGATCCGCTTCATCTCACGTTCGGCGACATTGTTGTCGATGGCCAAATAACCCGCCTCCGTGTAACGCACCAGCGCGGTCCAGTTATTGCGCGCATACCCCAGCGCCTCCGCCATCGGGCTTTTCGGCAACACCTTCTCATAGGCCGCGTCGATCCAGACACGGAACTTGTCCAGGATCGGCACCGACAGCTCTTGGCGCAATTGCAGCCTTTGCGGCTCGCTGAACTCCTTCGCTACCCGCTCCAATTCGTACAGCTCCTGGTAATACGCCAACGCCGTATGCGCATACACCGCATCGCTCGTCCGCGCCTCGTAAAACTTCCGCCGCGCATGCGCGTTGCAGGCCACCTCGATGATGCGCGCCTGCGTCGTTCGCGGGTCCGGCAAATACAGGCAGTCGTAGCCGCCAAACGCATCGGCATGCAGGTAGCCGTGATAGCTGGCCAGGAAGGACTGCGGTCCGTCGCGCTTGCGGTTGACCGTGAAGTCGAAGACGTTGAACGGATGGCCGGCGTCACCCAGGTAGGCCCACAGCCGCGCCGTGCTCAGAAGATGCGTCTTCGTGTCCTGCAGTTTCACCGGCGTATCGTCGGTGTGCAGGGCCAGCGATTGGAGCACGCGGGCGACGAGCACCTGATAGAGCGGCAGCAGCAGTTGGCCGCAAGCCAGCAGCCAGTCGCACAAGGTCGAGCGCGGCAAAAACACACCTTGACGCTCGTAACTGCGCTCCAAACGGTACAGCGGCAGGTGATCGACGTACTTGCTGACGATCAGGTGCGCCAGCAGACCCGGCCCTGGCAGCCCCTTGGCAATCGGCATGGCCGGCTTGGGGGCGGCGATCACTACTCTGGCCGTTGGCACGGGCTGCTGAGGCGGCGCTGCTTCAGCGGACGCGCCCGCTTCGGCGCTGGGCTGACGATCTTGTGCCGGCTGCTCGGGTGCTGTTGCCATTGGTCCCTGCGTTGCGGCCGGTTCGGCCGGGGCCGGCGCCGGCCGGGGTTCTTCTTCGGAAGCGCGCACGCGCTCCGGCTCGGCAATGACATTGGGTTGCGTCTGCCGCGCCGCTTTGCTGCAACACGGACAAGCGTATTTGTGGACGATGCTCTCGACCACGAACAGCGAAGCCGGCTGGTAGTCGAGGTGTTCGCTCTTCTGAGTGCCGATCTCTTGCCGCACCTGACCGCAGGCCGAACAGGTACGCTCGGCCTCAGTAAGGAGGAGGTGTTTGGTCTGGCGCCTCAGATTCTCCGGGAGGCGGCGGCGGCCATGCGGCTTGCACTTCCGCTTGGGCTTCTCCTGCTTCTCCTGGCTTGTCTGCTCGGCCTGTCCTCCCTGTTCGGCCGCGGGGCTCGCTGCCGTCTCTTGCCCCGCGGCTTGCTGCTCGGCAAAGAGGAGCAGTTGGTTGGGATCGAAGCGTTCGCCGCGTGGCCCGAACAGGCGCCGTGCCAGCAGTTCGAGCCGATGCCGCAAGGCGTTCTTGTCCAGGCGCTCTTCGTGGAGCGTGGCCAGCAGCTCGAGGATCATGCGTTTGAGGATTACCAGGTCGTCGGGGAGTTGCTCGGGCGTGGGCAGTGCGGCATTGCCCGCTGGGTCGAGTTCAGAAGTGGCAGCGGCCATACGCATGTTGGATTCAACAGCGTACAGCCGCCAAAGTAGCGCGAAAAATCGCGATTTTCCAGAAAGATTTTCTAAAGTGACACCCCCATGTCACTAAGCGGTGGACGCCGGCCGTTGGTAGCGCCGCGAGCGCTTGACGCTGTCCAGATCGACGCCGTCGAGGAGCATCTGCAAGTCGGCGGCGCGGACCTGGACGCAGTGGCCTTGCGCGGCGGGAAAACGGAACGTGCCCACTTCGAGCCGCTTGTAGAGAAGGACGAAACCGTCTTCGTCCCAGTAGAGGAGTTTGATGCGGTCCGCCCTTTTGTTGCGGAAGACGAAGAGCTGACCGGAAAGTGGGTCGTTATGAAGTTGCTGGCGAACCAACTCGGCCAGGGTGTCGAACGATTTGCGCAGGTCGGTGGGGCAACTGGCCAGCCAGATGCGCACGGAGGAGGGCAAGCTGAGCATCATGGCTGTCCCTCCTCGAGTAGAGTCAGCAGGCGCTGGAGAGTCGGCCCATCGAAAGCCGGGCCGATGCGCAAGACGCGACCGCCGTTGAGCATCAGCTCCAGTCCGGCCACTGCACTGTCGCGGGGTGAATCGACTGGCTCTGTTTGTGGCAGTACTTCAACCGGCAGAAAGTGAACGGCGTGGCGATCGCGGTCGGCAAGGGTTCGTCGCCAGGCGTAGAGGCTGGCCTGGGACAGTCTGCGCTGTTGACAGAAGTCGCGTGCGGACAAGCCGCTGCGGTCCCATTGCCGCAGCATGCGTCTCCAGAAGCGCTCTTTGCGGGGATCGCGAGGTTTGCCTGTGGACATGGTTTAGTCCTCCTTTGCGGAGGATTAGACCATCCCTGTCAAGAACGCAGTTGCCCGGACGGACACACTTTTGCCGGTCGCGGGCTGAAGAAGAAGGGGGTTCTCCCTATCCTGGAGATAGCAACAAAACTCCAAGGAAAAGGAGTCCCCCGTGTGGACTAT
>JALYJX010000419.1 GCA_030775065.1 Gemmatimonadota bacterium
AGGCATACCTTGTCCTGCTGCAGCAGGTAGGTAGCGCGGTCACGCGTTCCGGTTTCGGGACCTCGATACGCAACCAGCTCGAACCCGAAAGCGCTGCAATAGAAGTGGGCAGCCTGCTTGGCGTTACCCACGTAGAACTCGATATAGTCGGTCCCGTTGATCGGGAACGTGTCCGCATGCTGCTCTGCTGCGGGTAGTGTCGCGGTGGCCATTCTGATCTCCAGCTCGTTGAGTCGCTTCAGAGCTACCGTTAACTGTACATCAGGACGCGAGAGTTATGCCCGCGTCATGCCCCGGTTACCGCCTCTCTTCCCTTTGCTTCGGCGAGTTTTCGCGCAATGCCGCGATAGAAAGATGCGTCCGCGGGCTTCTGGTGCTCGTCCATGTTGAGCGCTGCTACTTCGAGCGCGAAAAGGATGTTGCCGAGGTAGAGTTGGGCTACGCCGGCGACCGAGTCGGGGGCGTCATCCATGCCGCGCCTGGGGAACCGGCGTAATCTCAGCGGTCTGGAACCTCGTATCGGCCGTGATAACCTTCACGACGATGGCCGTGATGTTGTCGATGCCGCCGTTGTTGTTGGCGTCCGAGATCATGGCGTTGACGATCCGGTCGGGCGACGCCCGCGACTGCAGCAGCTGGAGGAGCCGTTTGTCCTCGACCATTCCGGTGAGCCCGTCGCTGGCGAGGAGAAAAACATCGCCGACTTTCGTCTCTCCCGTGATCACATCCGGCTCGATGTCACCGGACATTCCGATGCAGCAGGTGATGACGTTGCTCTGTGGGTGATGCCTCGCCTGTTCCGCCGTTATGAGGCCGGCGTCCACCTGCTCCTGCACGAGTGAGTGGTCGCGCGTGAGCTGTTTCATCACACCGTCACGCAGCAGGTAGATTCTCGAGTCGCCGACGTGGCCTATGAGGTAGTGCGTATCCGAGAGAAGCAGCGCCGACGCGGTAGTTCCCATCCCCGATTTTTCCAGCTCCTGGGTCGTGCGCCGGTATACCGACCTGTTTGCCTCCCGAAGCGTCTCCAACAACTTTGGCCCGGCGTCCGGGGCAGTGAGGTCGTTGAGACCCGCCAGCTCCGCTGACAGCAGATCGACGGCCATCTGGCTGGCGATTTCACCGGCCGCATGACCGCCCATCCCGTCCGCTACTATGAACAGCCCCCGATACTCGTTGGCGTCGGCGTGAAGATTGTCTTCATTCCCACGCCGCATTCTGCCTGTATCGGTTCGCGCGGCAACAGCAAGATGCACTAGCGGGCTCTCCCCGCTCCGCGCGGGCGAAAGGGGTTAATGGGAGTGGCTTGCGCCTTCGAGAGGTGACTCAAACTACCCGCCGCCCAAAGGGGCGGCAAGCACCGCTTCCGCCGCCGAGTTACCCTCGGCTTGCTCCCCGCTTTGCAGGAGCCACAGGCGTTCATACAGGCCTCCGTAATCGAGAAGAGCGCGATGGCTGCCGCGCTCTACGATCTCACCGTAATGTAGCACGAGTATCTCGTCGGCTCCGACGATCGTGCTCAAACGGTGCGCCACTGCAATCGTTGTCCGGCCCTCCAGAAGAACTCCGAGGGCGTGCTGTATCTCGGCCTCGATCTCGCTGTCCACGGCACTCGTCGCTTCGTCTAGCAGAAGGAGTGACGCGTCGGCGGCCACGGCACGGGCGAAGGAAAGAAGCTGTCGCTCGCCGACGCTCAAGGATGCGCCGCGCTCCCCGAGCTGATGCCGGTAACCGTCAGGCAGCCGGCGGATGATCCTGTCGGCGCCGACTCGCGCCGCCGCCGCCGCGACTGCCTCGTCACCAAGAGGATTCGACAGGCGGATGTTCGTCGCAATGTCGCCGGCGAAGAGGAAGATGTCCTGCTGCACGTATGCGATGAGGCCGCGCAGCTCCTCCACCGGCATTTTGCGGATATCCGACCCGTTTACGAGGATGCGCCCCTTCTGGGGGTCGTAGAATCGCATCAGCAGGTTGACGATCGTCGTCTTCCCCGCGCCGGTGTGTCCGACGAGAGCAACCGTTTGTCCGGGGCGGACCGTAAACGTAACGCCCTTGAGAACCCACTCCGGCTCCCCCGATGAAACCTCGCCCGCCGCGAGATGCCCGCGGTCGTACGCAAACCAGACGTCCTCGAACGTTACTTCGACGGGAGTACGCTGCCTCGGCATTGCGACTGCGATGCGTGCGTCCGACGCAGGCTCAGTATCGAGGAGTCCGAATATTCGCTCGGAGCTGGCCATGGCCGCCTGCAGGATGTTGAACTTTTCGGCCAGGTCCTGAAGCGGCTCGAAGAAGCGACGCAGCAGTTGGAGAAATGCGGCCACGGTGCCGACGGTGAGAGTTTCCGCTCCCACGCGTGAGGCGCTGGCGACGATCAGCGACGCCAACCCGATCGACATCAGAATCTCGACCGCCGGAAAATAAAGGGCGTAAACTCGAATTGACCGAAGATGCGCCTCGAGGTGCTCGCGGTTCAGCTTGTCGAAGCGTTTCGCCTCGGCTCTTTCCTGGCCGTACAGCTGAACGATCCTGATTGCGGTGATGCGCTCCTGAAGGAACGAGTTGATGCGGGCGAGGCGTGTGCGAATCGCTCTGTAGGCTTCGCGGACTCGCGTGCGAAAGAGATGCGACGCCAGTGCGACCGCCGGAATCACGACGTGAGCAACGAGCGCAAACCTCCAGTCCATCACGAACATCGCAGCGCTGATCGCAACCAGTGTGAAGACATCGCCGAGCGCGGCGACGAAGCCTGCCGTGAAGAGCTCGTTCAGTGCTTCGACGTCAGCCGTCACCCGGGTCACCAGGCGGCCGGCAGGATTGCGGTCGTAGAACGGAATCGAGAGGCATTGCAGATGCGTGAAGATCTCGAGGCGAAGGTCGCGCATGACGCGCTGGCCGAGCAGACTCGTCAGCCACGTCTGCCAGTAGGAACAGACGAATTGCGCGATCAGTGCTCCGAGAAAAAGGAGAACCGAAGTGGTGATGATCGTCGTGTCGCGCCGGGGAATCGCGACGTCGATGACGCGCTGAGTGAGGATTGGCCCAACCAGCTCGAGCAGGCCAGCGAAGGCGAGCAGGATCAGCGCGCCGGCGACCAGCGCGCGATACGGTCGGATGTATTTGAGGAGACGGCGCACGAGGCGCCGGTCATACTCTTTGCCGAGCGCTTCCTCCTCGTGCAGGGTTGCGGGGTGCGACATTCATCCGTATGCTAACCGCTGCCGTAGCACCTCGCCACCGCCCCAGGGGGACTGGTACGCAGGTTGCACTCCCCTGAGGTCTCGGTCCAGGGA
>JALYJX010000420.1 GCA_030775065.1 Gemmatimonadota bacterium
CGCGGTGTTCAACCGCTACGGGTGCAGGGAGGTCGGTGACATCGCCCACGAGTGTGGTTCCCATAACGGTTTGCACCTGAACGCGGAATTCATTCATATCGAGATCGTCGATGGCGCCGGAAATCCCTGCAAGCCCGGGGAGACAGGGGACATTCTCGTGACCTGTCTCGAGAACTATGGGATGCCGCTGATCCGGTATGCGATCGGGGACCGCGGTTCGTGGGCGACACGCTCAGTGTGCCCGTGCGGCCGGGGCCTGCCGATGCTCGACACCGTCGAGGGGCGATCCCTGGATGTCGTGCGAACACGCTCCGGATTGCACATCGGCGGGACCTACTGGACGATCCTGTTGCGATCCCGGCCCGGGTTTGCGCGGTTTCAGGTGGTGCAGGATACGCTCGATGGAGTGACCATCAGGTTCGTCGCGGATAGTCATTTCGACCAGGCGGTCCTCGGATATTACTCGGACAGGATCAAGGAGAAATGCGGTGACGCGTTCGACGTGGCCTTTCGGAAGGAAGAGGATATCGAACGCACAGGCGCCGGGAAGCGGCGGTTCGTGGTATCGAAGGTCGGCCATGTGATGTAGCCACCGCCGGTTCGCTGAACTAGGCCGCCGGAGAACGGTATCCCAGTTTTTCAGCGACCGGCTCGACGATTTTCCGAAGCTGCTCGAGCTCTTCAGCCGGAATTGCGACCGCTTGCGATGCCCCCACCCGGGTTGCCCGCGCCTCGAGGTCGAGGTTGCAGCTCAAGTATTCGTTCAGCACGGTTGGGTTGAATTGCGGGGCACACAGCTCCTCGTACCGAATGAGTTGTGCGTCCAGCTCCCCCGCGTGGCGAAGATAACTTTCCACTAACGACAGCCAGTGGCTCCCGAAGCGCTCCGGTGAGTCGATCGGCTGATCAGGCCAATGCACATAAGTCACTTTGAGCGCGAGAAACGAACGGTAGCAGGCGTAAGGGTCGCGGTAGAGGAACACGAATTTGGCTCGCGGAAACAGGAAGCGCAGGTACGCAGCGTGATCGGCCGAGAGACGAACCTCTTTGAAGCCCCAGCGCTTGTAGCCGAACTGCTTTGTGGGGGCCTGGAAAAGCGTCGTGAAATAGCCGACATGTGCCTCGATGAGCGAGTCCATCGGCGGGTACAGATTTGCGATCCATTCCTTGCTGAGATCGGCGCCGGCGATTCGCTCGGGGGTTGCAAACATTGAATTCGGCGGCCAGTCGCTCGTGAAGATTTTCAGCTGCTGGGCGAGGCTGTCGACCGGCATGGCGCGGCCGAACGGCTCGCCCCAGATGAAACAGTGGCGCATGAGCATGCGCTGGAGCAGCGTCGAGCCGGATCGCCAACCGGCGGCGAGGATGAAGATGGGCTCCTCTTCGCAGGTGGAACGCAGAAAAGGCCACCGACTCTGAATAGTTCGAACGTGGTCGCGCAGGTTCATCGAACGGAATCTCGTGCTCGACGGCAGGACTGGCCAGCGGCGGCGGCGCACCGTATGAATACCGTGGGTAGACCCTGTGCCCGTCCGCTTGCAGGGAGGTTGGCTTCGTGCTTTTTCTTATCGACAGCCTGGTGATCGGTGGCTCGGAAAAGAAAACCCTGGCCGTGTCGAGCGAGCTGGCGCGTCGTGGTCATCCCGTTCACATCGCCTATTTGAATCTTCCCGCAACCTTAGGCAACCGAGTCGATCCTCGGGTCCCTCTGGTGCACCTTGGCCGCCGCGGAAGAGGTGTGTCCATTACCGCCGTGAAGCGATTGGCGGAATACGTGCGATCGCACGAGATCCGGCAGATTGTGTGTGTGAATCTCCATCCGATGGTGTACGCTGCCGCCGTTCAGCGGATGCTCTCGCGAGACGCGCTGGCTTTCGACGTCCTGATCAATGTCACCGATTTCGTGTCAGTGAAACAGCATTTGGAGATGCTGGTGTACCGCCGCCTCCTGCCTCGGGCACGGCGGATCATATTCGGTTGTAACGCTCAGCTCGTGAAATGGCGGGACGTTTATCGCCTGGGGGAGACGAGGTGCTCTTACATCTATAACGGGGTGGATCTCGACGTCTACTGCAACGGAGCGTTATCCGGCCACCGCGACGAGCTCCTCGCAACGTGGGGCCTGGACCCGAACGCCTTCATCGTCGGGAGCGTCGGTCGGTTGAGGAAAGAAAAGAACTACGAGGACCTTATCCGCGTCGTGAGCCGGCTCGTCAGCGCGGGCGTTCATGTCCAGGCGCTGATCGTTGGAGACGGCGTAGAGCGAGAGCGGCTGCAGCGCATGGCGGCGAATCTCGGCCTGCAGGAGTGCATCGTGTTCACGGGAGACCTCGCAGATGTGAGGCCTGCGCTCCGGGCCATCGATGTATTCGTGCTGACGTCGAAGGCTGTTGAGACTTTCTCCAACGCGGCGCTGGAAGCCATGGCGATGACGTGCCCCGTTGTGCTGAGCGACGTAGGCGGTGCGAGGGAAATGGTTGTGGAGCGTGCGAACGGCTACCTCTATCCCCGGGGAGACGTGGATCGGCTCGGCGAGATCCTGAAGCTTCTTCACGACCGGCCGGTTCTGCGTCAAACGTTGGGTAATGCTGGGCGCGCGATGGTCAAGGAAAGGTTTACCTTCTCACGCATGGTCGATGAATATGAACGCCTGGCCTTTTCCGGGTGACCTTCCGGTCGAGGAAGTCAGCAGCCCACTCAGGAGACTATGGCGGTATCGAACAACAGCAGAACGCCTGAAGAGATTCGGCGACACTACGAGATCGAGAAGGTGCTGGCGGCTCGGTTGCGGAGCTAATCCCGCGACGAAAGGCCCGCGCTCTATGCCTCAGTGTACGACGAGCTGTTCCGGCTCGTCCCCGAACATCCGCAGCTCGTCCGAAAGCGCTCCCCCAAACAGGCTCGCAACGTGATTGCCGCGCAGATCAGATTCCTCGAGCCTTATCTCCGGAGCAGCAGCACGTTCCTCGAGCTTGGTGCTGGCGACTGCGCTCTGTCGCGTGAGGTCAGCAAGCGCGTCAAGCAGGTCTTTGCACTCGATGTCTCCAGGACGATCACGGCTGCGATCGACCCACCCGACAACATGACAGTCATCATCTGCGACGGGTGCACGATCCCGCTTCCGCCGGAAACCGTGGACGTTGCGTATAGCAATCAACTCCTCGAGCACCTTCACCCGGATGACGCGGTGGAGCAGCTTAGAAGCGTGCGGAGCGTTTTGAAACCCGGCGGAACCTATCTGTGCGTAACGCCGAACCGCCTTAGCGGTCCGCACGACATATCGA
>JALYJX010000421.1 GCA_030775065.1 Gemmatimonadota bacterium
GCGGGAGACGCACCCGACTGTCGAAGCTCGGCCAGCGCGTGCGCGCGGCGGCCGACTTCAATCAGTTCATCGGCGTCGAGTGTTCCAAAGAACGGAAGCGCGGCAATGCCGGCAAGCGAGCGGACGGCGTCACGTCGCGAGGTCATGGCCGAGAAAATATGGCGCGCCCCCGCTTGACTCCGCTATCATGAGCAGCTAACATGATATCATGAATAAATCTCATGACACCAGGGCGACGCGCGTCAGCGAGCCGGTGCAGGTCTACCTGGACCGCGGGCAGCGCCGCAGGCTCGAGCGACTCGCCGACGAGCTCGGCCTCAGCAAATCCGACGTCGTGAGACGAGGCCTCGAGGCGCTGGAGAGCCAGATTGCCGATCCAACGGAGCATCCGGCGCTTCGGATCATCGGCATCGCCACGGGGGAAAAGCCGAACGCCACAGGCTACGACGTCTCCCGTGAGCATGATCGCTTTCTCGCGGAGTCGGAGCTGAAATCGTGGAAGCCCGCCACGAGGCGAAAGCGTGGCGACTGAGCTGTTCGTGGATACCAGCGCCTGGTACGCCCTCGCGCTGCCCTCGGCGCCGCAACATCGGAAGGTCTCGGATGCGCTTCGGCAGCGCATTCAGCGAGGAACCCGGATCGTTACGACGAACCTCATAGTGGGCGAGACTCATGCCTTGTTGTTACGGCGTGCCAGCCGATCGGTCGCCCTGACCTTTGTTCGCGAAGTCAGGCGCGCGCCTAACATCGTAGTGCCGAGCACCGCCGAGTATGAGGAGCTCGCAGTCACGGACTGGCTCGCGAAGTTCGACGATCAATCCTTTTCGTTCACCGATGCGGTGAGTTTCGCGGTGATGTCCGATCGCGGAGTGAGCGAGGCGCTCGCTCTCGATCATCATTTTGCGGTAGCCGGCTTTGTCGTGGTGCCATGAGCGAACAGCGCAGGGAATCCACAAAACGGCAATCGATCCTTCACCTACGGCAGATGCCACGCGCTCGGTGCATCCGACTTCTTGCAGAGGCTTTCACACCCGAACACTCTTGTTCTGCTTGACGAACGCTCTGCTGGCATATACCTCAACCTGTGGCAGCACGAATGAGGGAAGGCCATGAGATACGAGCTCGCCCGAAGGTTCGCCTCATCGAAAAAGGCGTCGCGCTTTCAGCTTTTTCAGCGCCGGCGTACTGATACATATGAATGCCTCGATGCGGGTACGCGCAACGACTCGCGCGTACGGTCCCTGCAGAAATAGCGGGTTGCGACTGATGGAGGCCACAAATCAGTCCGCGCCCGACGAATCGCACCCGAGAGGGCTCGAGCTTCTGCGGGAGGGTGCGCTTTCGGCCCTCGACCGGGGCGATGTGAAGGCTTGGCCCGACGCCTGGCTGATAGCCGCCGTGCGCCGGGAGCCCCCGGACGCGCCCTCGCTCGAAACACTCGTAGGCCGCTATTGGATGATGCTGGTCGGCCGCTGCCAGATGTTGACGCTGGATCGCGAAGCCGCGAGCGATCTCGCTCAGGAGGCGTGGCTGAGAGTGCTGCGCGCCCGCAGCGCGCTCGAGCCGAATGGGAATTTCCCGGCTTACATCGTCACGATCGCCACGAATCTGTGGCGCGACCGGTATCGTTCGGAGCGACGGGCCGGAGAAATGGCGGACGATCGCATGGCATCTCTCGACGGATCGATCGCAACCGGAGATGGCGAGACGATGGCGTTGGTGGATGTGCTCCCCGATCCCCGGACGCTTCCAGCCGAGGAGCAGGTGCTACTCAAGATGGACGTGGATAACGCCCTGGAACGGCTGACCCCGCAATTGCGCGATGTGCTGACGGCGCGCTTCCTCTCCGGCGAATCAGCTGCGGAGATTGGGCGGCGTTACGGACGCACCGAGCAGACCATCACCGGCTGGGTGCGTGAGGCGGTACGGCAAATGAAGATTCACCTTGGCGAATCGCATCGCCTCGACGACCACGCGGAGAAGCGATGAAACGCGAATTCGACATTGAGCAGCTCCTTCGCTGGCGCCTGGAGCGAGCGGAAGCCGAGGCCCCGGTACCGCCGCGCGCGTCGCGTCTCCTCGAGCTCGTGCGTCCGTGGTGGGAAACCTGGCCCGAGCGCTTCGAGGCGTATGCACGGCAGCTCGGCGCGGTTCAGATTTCCTACGGTTACGCGATGTCGGAGCTGCAGCACGGACGCAGCGGGCACCCCGTGCCGACACTGATCACGCGGGATGACCAGGAACTGGAGGCGCCTGCGCGCGTACTCTACATGAACGTTCGCGACGGTCGGCTGCGCCTTCGCTTTCAGCTCGATCCCGTTCCCCGTATGGAACGGCGCTTCGAGGTGACCTTTGTGGCCGATGGAACCCTGAGGCCGATACTGTTTACGCACGCGGTCCTGACCGTCGACAATGAATACCGCCTCGACGCGGAACTACCCGCGGAGCTCGCGACGACCTGGGAAGCATTGAAAGTGACGGATCAGATGCCGTTTCGCTTCCTTCTGCGCCCGGTCGCCGAAAGCGCCTGAGGGAGTCAGTGGCTCGAGAGCACACGCTGGGCTTCGTTTGGTTCTGGACGTTCTGGCACTGGAGCACTGAAGGCTTCCGGTCAGGGGCGCTTCTGCGTAGTCCGCTCCAGGGGATCGGCAGCCACTGGGATGAATGGTTCCGGAATGAGGCGTCGTCGGCCGATCGCGAGGCGATCGAGTCGGCCGGTCGCATCACATTCGAGCAACGTCGATTCGTTAGCTGGCTCGCGAGAAGGTGGGCGCGCGAAGCACGCTGGCGCGGCGACGCTCCCCCTGCCCGCTACGTGCTCGCGCAGCTGTCACGAGTTGCGCCTTTCGACGCGTGGCCGGCGTTTGATAAGTATCGGACGACGTATGGCGCGCCGGGAATTTCAGCGATCGTCCTGGATGAGAGGAGCCAAGGCGAGTCAACCGACGTTCGTTCCGTCGAAGCCCTGGCCTTGCCCGCGGATGAAGACGCCGCCGCACCGAGTATCATCTCCGAAGGGTTCCAGGCCGAGAGCGGTGACCTGACCGCCGCGCGCAAAGCGGCGATGGGCATGCTCGGCGGGAGGGGCCTGTTGGTTTTCCTTGCACTGTGGATTATCGGCGGACAGCGACCTTACCCTCGTTGGATGAGGATTGGACTTTTTCTGGCCTGGCTCGCAGTGGCGGGGTTGATGGTTCGTCTGTTGATAGGCTCGGACCCCGGGAATCGGCTCACTTTGATCTTTGGCGTTCTGCTCGGACTTTGGAGCGCTCTGGTCCTCAG
>JALYJX010000422.1:0-2785 GCA_030775065.1 Gemmatimonadota bacterium
CCGCCACCATGAGACTGTGAAACGGAAGCCCCCAGGAGAAAACCGGAAGAGCGATTCCGCTGAAGAAAGTCTTGCGGGGAAGAGCCGTCTCAGCCATCGACGAAGAAGGTAATCATGTGGCACACGCGACGCAGCGCGGCGCGCCGTTTGCCCAGAATCGAACCGCCCGGGTACTATGCTTCGGGCCGGCTACCGCGGATATTCCCGCCTCGCCGCTGTTTACCTCCCGCGCGGATCTAACACATGTTCGGCTGCATCCGAAGACTCGGCTGTCTAGTCATCCTTCGCCTGGCCGGGGGAATCTGGTACTGGTACGCTCGCGTCGAGCCGTCGCGGCGCGCCGCCTCGCCGGCGGCCGCAACCGTTCGCGGCTGGGAGCCGCTTTCGCAAGCCAATGCGGAGCGCGGCCAGCGGGCCGTCACCTCTCTTGCTCAGCGCTCCGGGCCGGTGTTCGCCAACCTGAGCGCCAGCGAGGCCGCTTCGTACATCTTCCTTGCCGCAGCGAAGCAGCAGCTGCCTCCTTCCGCGCAGAGCATCCGGTCTGCGATCATCGGCGACCGGCTTTACGTAAAAGCCAACGTCGTCCTGAACGAACTTGGCGGCAAGAAGGTGCTGGGTCCACTCGCCAATTTTCTGACCGATCGTGACTCGGTGCAGCTTGGCGGAACGATCAAAGTCATCCGGCCGGGACTTGGACAGTTCCTGGTTCAGGACGTAAAGCTCGGGAAGCTCGAGGTGCCTTCACCGCTCGTCCCAACGCTGGTCAGCGAGATCCGACGCGGCGACATCCCGGCAGGTGTCGCGCAGAACGGATTCCCGATGGTATTGCCGGACTATATCTCCGACGTCCGGATCTCCGACGGTCGAATCACGGTCTACAGAAACGCTCAGTGAGCCGTCGCATTCTCGTTGTCGACGACGAGCAGGGCATTCGTGCCGCTCTCGGTCAGCTCCTCGAGTACGAGGGATACGAGGTGCACTCCGTTTCCAATGCAGTCGACGGGATTGCCGAGTATCAGAAATGGAAGCCCGATCTCGTCTTCATGGACGTCAAGATGGGCGGCATGGATGGGCTCGAAGCGCTCAAGCAGCTTCGCGAGCTCGACTCGAGCGCCCTCGTCGTGATGATCAGCGGACACGCGACGATCAGGACTGCGGTGGAAGCGACACAGCTCGGCGCCTACGAGATTCTCGAGAAGCCGCTCGACACCGACAGGATTCTCGTGATGCTGCGGAACGCCCTGGCCCATCTCGATCTTCGCGAGGAGAATTCCAGGCTGCGTGACGTGAGCACCGCGCCTTACGAGATAATCGGGGACTCGGGCGCGATGCGCGCGTTGGTGGACAAGATCAAGAAAGTCGGCGCCACGCCGGCGCGAGTGCTCATCACTGGCGAAAACGGGACGGGAAAAGAGCTGGTTGCTCGCGCCCTTCACAAACATTCTCCGCGTGCAAGGAAGACCTTTGTCGAGGTCAACTGCGCAGCGATCCCCGGGGAGTTGATCGAGAGCGAGCTGTTCGGCCACATGAAGGGCTCCTTCACCGGGGCGACCGCGGATCGCGCCGGGAAATTCGAGCAGGCCAACGGTGGAACGCTCTTCCTGGACGAAATCGGCGACATGAGTCTCGCGGCGCAGGCGAAGGTGCTACGTGTCCTCCAGGACAATGTCATCACGCGCATCGGCGGGGCGCGGTCGATTTCCGTCGACGTGCGGGTTATCGCCGCGACCAACAAGAATGTCGAGGCCGAGATCGCGGCGGGAAGATTCAGGGAGGACTTGTATTACCGGCTGAACGTCGTGCCGATTCATGTTCCGCCGCTGCGCGAGCACCGGGAAGACATTCCCGCTCTCGTCTCCTATTTCATTGCGGTGCTGACGGAGCGCGAAGGGATTGTTCCCAGGAGGATGGGTGAGAGCGCGATGGAGCGGCTCAAATCGTTCGACTGGCCCGGCAATGTGCGCGAGCTGAGGAACACCGTCGAGCGCCTTCTGATACTGGCAAGCGGCCCCGAGATCACGGCTCGCGACGTAGAGCGGCTTGCCGGCGCTCGCGCCGCGGATGAGACGGGCCTTGGCAATCTCACGCAATGCCGCACATTCGAGGAGTTCAAGGATGCGGCCGAGCGTGCGTACCTTCTTGGCAAGCTGCGGGAATTCGACTGGAACGTCTCCGAGACCGCGCGAGCTGTCGAGATGCCGCGCTCCAACCTCTACAAGAAAATCGAGCGATACGCACTGACCCGCGAGCATTCGTAACATTTTTCCTACAATGAAACGATTCAATAATTTCGTCGCCGGCGAATGGTGTCCGCCCGATTCGGGCACCTGGTTCGAGAACCGGAATCCTGCGGATGCGACCGACCTGATTGGGGAGTTCCCGCTCTCGGGCGCCAGTGACGTCCGCCGGGCTGTCGAAAGTGCGAGGCGCGGGTTCGCCATCTGGCGGACTGAGCCGGCTCCTGCGCGAGGAGACGTTCTCAGGCGCGTTGGCGACATTCTGGCTCGCCGGAAGGAGGAGATCGCCGACGCCATGACGCGCGAGATGGGGAAGCCGCTTACCGAGACGCGCGGAGACGTTCAGGAGGGAATCGACACCGCGTACTACGCCGCGAGCGAGGGCCGGCGGCTCTTCGGGCATACCGCGCCGAGTGAGCTGCGCAACAAATGGGCGATGAGCTTTCGCAGACCCATCGGCGTGGCCGGCCTGATCTGCCCATTCAATTTTCCGCTGGCGATTCCCACCTGGAAAATGTTTCCGGCGCTCCTCTGCGGTAACGCCTGCG
>JALYJX010000422.1:2795-3282 GCA_030775065.1 Gemmatimonadota bacterium
CGCCTGCGTGTTCAAGCCCGCTGAAGACGTTCCACATACGGGAACGCTGCTGGTGGAAATTCTGCTCGAGGCGGGTCTCCCGCCGGAAGCGATCCAGCTCGTGCATGGGAGAGGCGAGGAAGCGGGCGCGGCAATAGTCGATCATCCAGACGTTCCGCTCATTTCATTTACCGGATCCACCGAGACGGGCAGGCTCGTCGGCGAAACCTGCGGACGAATGCACAAACGACTGTCGCTCGAGATGGGCGGAAAGAACGCACAGATAGTGCTCGACGACGCCGACCTCGATCTCGCCCTCGAGGGGGCGCTGTGGGGTGCATTCGGAACAACCGGGCAACGTTGTACCGCCACCAGTCGTCTGATTCTTCAGAAGGGCATTCACGATCGGTTCCTGGGATTGCTGGTTGACCGGGCGAAAGCGCTGAAGCTCGGTGACGGCCGCAAAGCTGGAACGGACGTTGGCCCGCTGATCAATGAATCCGCTGTT
>JALYJX010000423.1 GCA_030775065.1 Gemmatimonadota bacterium
GCCTGGTGGTCGGACAGAAAGTATTAGCTATTGGAAATCCGTTCGGTCTCGATCGGACCTTAACGACGGGCGTTATCTCGGGATTGCAGCGTCCGATCCGCGCACGAAACGGCCGGCCGATCGATGCCGCGATCCAGACGGACGCCTCGATCAACCCGGGCAATTCGGGCGGTCCACTGCTCGATAAATTCGGTCGAATGATCGGTATCAACTCACAGATCCTGTCGCCCGCCGGTGGCTCGGTCGGCGTTGGTTTTGCCATCCCGGCCAATACCGCGAAACGTGTGATACCGCAGCTTCTCCAATTCGGCGAAGTAAAGCGTCCGAAGCTCGGTGCTCAGCTGCCAAGCGTTAAGGATTTGCAGGAGCGAGGCTATCGACTTCCGGTCGCTCAGGGCCTGCTGGTTTACAGCCTTGTCCCCGGCGGCGCAGCGGAACGAGCCGGCCTTAAAGGCCTGGCGGATGACGGCACGCTCGGCGACATTATCGTTTCGGCGGATGGACAGCCATTGAATGATACCGACGATCTCTATCGTCTGCTCGACAAGAAACAGTTCGGGGAAACGGTTCAGTTGCAGATATACCGCGACGGAGCCACGAGCACGGTCCAGGTTCGTCTGACCGTTGCACCGACGACTCCCCGCGGACCAGTCCGGCGATCGGTTCAGTAGACAGCAACCCGATACGGGCGGAAACGCGAGTGTAAACGAGCGTGCGATGGGCACGCTCCCTTACGGTCGCGTTTCCGCCTGTTAGTTCTTACCTCGGATGATCGAGCTTAACGATTTCTACAACGACGGCTTCGGCTGGGTTTGCCGACATTGCGAACGTGAACTCGAAGTCTCTTCATCGGACGCACCGTCGCGATTGCTTCGCGAGGGTGAGGCCGAGAGTAAGCAGCCCCGCCTCTCCAGCGCTGCACTGGCTAAGTGGGCCGACCCAGCTCAGCGAATATTGGTTTGTCCGCGTTGCGGCGTCACGGAATCGATAGACAGATCGTGAGCACCTCGGAGCGTATGCTAGATTTTAATAGATGCTCGAATATGAACTTAAAACAGCGATCGATGTTGCCCGCGAAGCCGGTCGCAAGGTTTTGGAATATTACGCGCTCGAGATCATCGCCGAAGAAAAATTGGGGATCGACAATTTTGCCGAGCCGGTAACCGTTGCCGACCGCGCGTCCAGCGGTATCATCGTCGATGGATTAAAGGCTGCCTTTCCGAGTGACTTTATTCTCTCCGAAGAAGAATCCGACGATCCGACGCTCCGGATCCGAGCGGACCGCGTCTGGATCACCGACCCGATCGACGGGACGTGGGGCTTCTTGAAGAAGGATGGTGACTTCGGCGTGCAGATCGGCCTGGCGATCCACGGCGAACCGGTCGTGGGCGTCGTCTATCTGCCGGCCCACGACCGATTATATTTCGGCTCAAAAGGTAACGGCTCATTTGTCGTGAAAGACGGTGGCGAACCGATCAGGCTCCAGACATCCGACAACACCGACTTCTCAAAAATGAATCTTGCGGTTTCGCGAAATCATCGAAGCCCGAAGATCTCGCGGATCATCAGTGAGTTTGGTTTGAAGCGTGAGACGCAGAGAGGTTCGGTCGGCTTGAAGGTCGGGCTTGTCGCGGAAGCGGTCTGCGATCTTTACATCCATCTATCGCCGCGAACGAAATTCTGGGACACGTGCGGTCCGCAGATCATACTCGAAGAAGCCGGCGGTCGGCTGACCGATCTCTTTGGAGAGCGGGTCCGTTACGGCATCTCGGACGTTCAGAACCACGGCGGAATCGTGGCTGCAAGCGGCGCGGCGCACGAATCCATTATCAACAGACTTCGTCCGATTTTGACCGAATTCGGGCGGACCAGGTCAGAACCGCCCTTGGTAACGGGTGGGTCTAAGATGGCCTAACGAACCCATCCGTTACCACGGATGGTTCTGACCTCTGCGTCTTTCTCGCTTTACGCCATGTACGTAAGCCTTCGCTTGTCAGGCTTAAGAGCGTCTGTCGATTGTCATACATCAGCTTTAGCCACGCACGCTTGTTCATCTGCGGAAAGTAAATTCCGCGAAAAAAGAGTCGGGAGACTATGTGGCCGATCCGAATGCCGATCGGAGCATGGCGGATCGCTTCGACGGCTTCGCGATTCCGCTCGGGGCTGTAGCTTCGGGACCAGGCACTGAACGTTTCAGCCTTTGCTTCTTCGATCGTCATTTTCAGCGGATTGTGCGCCATGACGAACGGAGCGAATTCCAACCAATGCTTAGGCCGGTGAAGACGTCCGGCTTTCTGAAGCCGGTCATATAGAGGTGTAGCCGGGAACGGTGTGAGCTGGCCGAAGACCGGCAAGCCGGGAGCCCAGCTCTCGATCTCTTCGACGGTCCGGTTCGCGACACCAACTGTGTCGTTGTCCATTCCAAAGATAAAGGATGTGATCGCGTAGATGTTCCGGCGAGCGAGACCGTCGAGTACGGATTTGTAGTTCGCGGGCTTTGAAAAGGTTTTGTTGACATCGGCCATGTTTGCCGGGTCGATGGATTCCATCCCGATGAAGATCCATTTGCCGCCAGCGTCTGCGATCAGATCGACAAGCTCTTCGTCGGCGAGCAGATTCGCACTTATCTGCGCCACCCACGGCAGCGTCGCACCGGCCGCGATCATGTCCCGAAGCAGGCCCTTAAGCCGCTTTTTGTTGATCGCGAGATTGTCATCAATAAAGAAGACAGCGATCTGTCCTTTTTCCCGTCTGGCGCGTTCCTTGAGACGAAGAAGCTCCTCGACAACGCTTTCGTTGCTGCGGAAACGGATCGAATCGCCAAAGAACCCGGTGACCGTGCAAAACTCGCAACCGTACGGGCAGCCCCGACCGGTTTCGATCGGAACGACAAAGAACTTGCCCCAGCCGTCGCCAAGCTTCGCCAGCATCGGCTTCAGGAATCCGGGCACCAAACTGAATTGATCAAGGTCGAGTGTTTCCCAGGGTATGTGGGGATAGGGCTGAAGGCTTGGCTTTTTGTCGTTTCCTTTCGGGTCTATCTCAGGCTGATAGATCTCTTTGAGCTCGCCCCGGGCCGCGTCTTCGACAATAGTCGCCCAGTATTCGTCAGCTTCGCCGAGGGCTACGGCATCCGCGTGACGCGGGCCACCATCCCTTCCGAGAGCTTCGTCGGCACATTCGGTTACATGGGGGCCTCCCATGACGACCTTGATTCCGGCGGCCCTGAGCGAGTCGGCAACGAGATAGGC
>JALYJX010000424.1 GCA_030775065.1 Gemmatimonadota bacterium
GCGCACTAGTACACGGGCAACGCGCCAACCTGCGACGCGACATCGGCGCCGATACGATTGGCGTTCTTCAGAAGTTTCTCGCTGTCCACGCCCGAGAGGAGCCCTGCCAGCAAGACGGCGAGAAACGCGTCCCCAGCGCCCACTGTATCGCGCACCTCGACGTCGAATCCGGGATGCTCCGTCCAGGTGTCGTCCCGCCAGAGGGCGGCTCCTCCTGCACCTCGAGTTACGCAAACGACCGGGCATGAAAACGCTCGCGAGAGTGCCGACGCGGATTCACGATCACCGCGCGGCAATTCGAACCAGCTCGCGAGCCGCTGCAGCTCGTCAAGGTTGACTTTCACGACATCGGCTCGCTCGAGTGAGCGGCGGATGACATCACGGTCCTCGAATGGAGGGCGAAGGTTCACATCGAATACCAGCAGTGCATTCGTCTCACACAATCGCTCGATAGTTCGCCGAGTGGTCGCGTGCCGCTGCGCCAATGATCCGAACACGATGGCACGCGACTTTTCAGCGCGGGCCAGCAGTACCTCGGTTGGCTCGATTGCGTCCCAGGCCACTGAGTCAACAATGACGTAAGTCGGCTGGCCTGATTGATCGATCGCCGCGCTCACGACGCCAGTCGGCAGCGCAGGATCGATTTGCACCAGGTCCGTTCTGACGCCGTAGCGTTGCGCGCGCCGCACGCCTTCCTCTCCAAGACGATCGGCACCCACTCGGCTCACCATCGCCACCGGTACTCCAGCCGAGCTTAGATGACAGGCGACATTGAAGGGCGCGCCCCCGAGGAATAATCCGGCGGGCAATGCGTCCCATAGGAGCTCGCCAACGCAGAGGACTTCGCCGGCTGGCACCACCGTTCGGGGGCCGGTGACTGCAGAAAGAAACTCCTGGCTCGTCGACACGTGATACTCTTTCTTCAGATATGAGAACTGGCTCGGAATAACCGCTGGTTCTACTTTAAGAACCTCGCCTCAGTCTTCCCCAGCCCAGGGTTCGATATCCGTGCTGCTTGAAGAGCTCCAGCAGTCGCTTGGGTCGGCCTACACGATCGATCGCGAGCTCGGCGGCGGCGGCATGTCCCGGGTGTTTCTCGCCACGGAAAACAGACTCAACCGAAAGGTGGTTGTAAAGGTGCTGTCGCCCGACCTGGCAGCGAGCGTCAGCGCCGATCGCTTCGAGCGTGAGATTCAACTCGCAGCACAGCTGCAACAGGCGAACATCGTTCCGCTCCTCGCGACGGGCGAAACCAACGGCCTGCCGTATTTCACGATGCCCTTCGTTGAAGGCGAGTCGCTCCGCGCGAGGATGATCGCGTCAGGCACTTTCACCATCATTGAATGCGTGAGCATCCTTCGCGACGTCGCCCGCGCGCTGAGTTATGCTCACGCAGCCGGTGTCGTGCATCGCGACATCAAGCCTGACAACGTTCTGCTCTCTCACGGCGCTGCGGTCGTCACTGACTTCGGCATTGCAAAGGCTCTTTCCGACTCTCGCAGCGAGGCGGGCAGCTCGAGTCTCACTCAAACCGGCACATCACTCGGCAGCCCGGCTTACATGGCTCCCGAACAGGTCGCGGGTGATCCGAATGTGGACCACCGCGCGGACCTGTATGCATTTGGCTGCATGGGATACGAGCTGCTCACGGGCGAGCCACCCTTTACCGCTGAATCTCCGCAGCGTGTCTTCGCTGCGCATCTCACAGAGAAACCGCGACCAGTTGCGACCAGACGGAGCGACGTTCCCCGGCCACTGGCTGCGATGATCCTGCAGTGTCTCGAGAAGGATCCGGGCGATCGACCGCAAAGCGCAGCGCAAGTACTGTCGGCGCTGGAATCGGCCTCGACCTCGGATTCGATGACGACTCGTGGATCGCTTCGCGGCGGATTCACGCTGAAGAATCGCCGCATCGCCGTTGCCGCTTCAGTGCTTATTCTCGTCGCCGTAGCGGGCGCCGTCGCCAGGAAGTTTTACAGCTCCGCGGGAATGTCGCCGACCGACAGATCGGTCGCCGTGCTACCACTCGCCAATCTCAGCGGTGACAAGGCGAACGATTATTTCGGTGAAGGGCTGGCAGAGGAGATTACCGGTGCACTCGCGAAGGCAGGCTTGCGCGTGGTCGGGAGAAGCAGCGCAGTCGCTCTATCCGCGAAAGGAATGGGCGCAGGCGAAATCGCGCGCCAGCTTCACGTTGGTAACGTGCTGCAAGGCAGTGTTCAACGATCCGGCGACCGCGTGAGAATCTCAGTGAGTCTCATTTCAGCTCCCGACGAATCAGTCCTCTGGAACGAGAAATACGATCGAGCGATAAAGGACGTCTTTGCGGTGCAGGATGAGATAGCGCGCGCAGTCGCCGGAGAGCTGAAGGTGAAGCTCACCGGCTCTCAGCGGTTGAGTCGCGTCGATACACAGGATCCGGAGGCGCACACTGCATATCTACAGGCGCTCTACCTTTGGAACCGGCGCAACGCGGCGGGCCTCAGAAAGGCGATCAGTCTTTTTGCCGAAGCTGTTCGCCGAGACCCCTCATACGCGCAGGCCTATGGTGGAATGGCGATGGCCTATGTCGTCCTGCCGGCATACGACGACATCCCCAGCGCCGAGATGCTGGATCGCGCGCGCGAAGCCGGTAACCGCGCTCTCGCTCTCGACAGCGGAATAGTTCAGGCTTACACCGCAATTGCCTATGCTGATGCTCTCCAATACCGGAACGCCAGCGCCGAAAGGCTTTTCACTCGCGCGATTTCAGTCGACTCGAGTTTCGCCACCGCGCATTTCTGGCACGGACTGCTTTTCCTGCAGCAGCAGCGAAACGACGAGGCTCTTGCGGCAATTCTTCGCGCACGGTCGCTGGAGCCAGCGTCGCTGGTGATAAATACTGCGGTTACGCAGGTGTTGTACGACATGCGGCGGTATGATGACGCCGAGAAATCCGGCCGAGGCGTACTCGAGCTGGACCCGGGCTTTCAACTCGGGATCGTCGATCTTGCGAGGGTCCTCGTCGAACAGGGTAAAGCGAACGAAGCAGTCTCGATGCTGCTTCCGATCCTCGACGTACCAGGCCTGAGTCATCTCGAGAAGCTGGGCGCCGCGGCGTACGCGATGGCCCGCGCCGGGCGACTGGACGAAGCGAGAGCTCTGCTGAAGAAAGCCGGGTCGCAACAAGGCAAGGGACAGCCGCAACGAGGAATTGTGGCGGCCGCATTGGAGGCAGTCGGTGAGCACGAAAGGGCGGTTGAGACA
>JALYJX010000425.1 GCA_030775065.1 Gemmatimonadota bacterium
GCTTACGGCCGGGCGGTATCATTCATCTTCGCCTGGGCGCGGTTCGCCGTCATCACCACCGGCTCGATCGCTCTGCTTGCGTTCGTTTTCGGCGATTACATGTCGGAAATCCTGCCGCTGGGTTCGCGTGGTCCGGCACTGTACGCGGCCGCGGCCATAACGGTCCTGACATGGGTCAATCTTCGTGGCATCAAGCCGAGCGCCGGCGCTCAGACGCTGTTCACGGTCCTCGAGGTAGGCGGGCTTATGCTGATCGTCATCGCGGGCCTGTCCCTTCTCGGGAGTCCGATCGCTGTAGCGGAGGCGGCGGTCGAGAAGACTGCGTCTGCGCCTTCCCTCCGCGGCTTCGGCATGGCGATGGTATTCGTGCTCCTCACCTACGGCGGCTGGAATGAGGCCGTTTACATCAGTGCGGAGCTGAAGGACAAGCGCCGCAACATGGTGCGGGCCCTTGTGATTTCGATCGTCGCGATCACCGCGCTGTATCTGCTGGTGACCTGGGCGTACTGGCGAGGACTCGGCATCGGAGGCATGGCCAAGTCCGAGGCGATCGCGGCCGATCTGCTGCGCGTCGCCTTCGGCAGCACGAGTGGGACGCTTATCGCGGTCATGGTGGCGGTCGCCGTACTTACCTCGATCAACGCGACCATGATTGTCGGCGCGCGCACGAATTTCGCCGTCGGGCGTGACTGGCCAGTGCTGAGCAGAGTCGGCGAGTGGGACGAGTCGCGTGGGACGCCGGTAGCCGCAGTGCTTCTGCAGGGTGCTGCCGCGTTGGTGTTGGTAGCAATCGGCGCGGTCACCGGCGGCGGCTTTCGAGCGATGGTCGAATTCACCGCGCCGGTGTTCTGGTTGTTCTTCCTGCTGGCGGGGGTGTCGCTGTTCGTGCTGCGCAGGCGCGAGCCGAATATCGAGCGACCCTTCGGGGTTCCGCTTTATCCTCTGTTGCCGCTGCTCTTCGTGATTGTTTGCGGCTACATGCTTTGGTCCAGCCTCTCATACGTCTACAGCCAGGAGCTGGGCGGGCTCAACGCCGCGTGGATCGGAGTCGGCGTCCTTGTAATTGGCGGTGGGCTGTTATTACTCGTACGCGCCTCGCCGCCGTCTTCGCCCGACGTCGAGGCGGCTCCATCGGCAGCCGCCGAGGCTTAGCCTACGAGCCTATGCGCGTGGCCGTGAACGGTCTCGTGCGCGAGCCAAGGGTAACGCTGCCTGTAACAGTTTTCCCCTTCACTCTGCCGGTGTACCGAGCGTTGCCGGCGACGAAGGCGATCTCGTCGCCGCGAAGGCTGCCTTCCACCTTATTCGAGCCGAGGGTGCCGGAGAATCGTTGAAACGTTTGCGTCAACTGCAGCTCGCCGGCGGGCAGCCTCCACTTGCCTCCGACTTTCGCCGGCACGATCCAGAGATGAGCGGTACAGTAGCCAGTGCAGCCGTCTTTCTCGCTGACGATCTGGGTTTCATCCGGCTCCCAGTCTCCCATTTTGAATGTGTTCGAGACTACACGCGTGCCGGGCTTCATTGCGAGAAGTGTCGGCCGCAGCTTCACGTTCAGCTCGGCCAGGAGGAACAGGGTGACGACTGTGGCGTTCGAGAAATCCGTCTTGAAAATGTCGCCTTCGACAAACTTCGCCTTCTCGCCGACGCCTTCCTGCTGGGCAAGCCGCTTCGACAGCGCCACCATGTCGGGGTTGTATTCGACGCCCGTCGATCTTGCGCCGCGCCTGGCGGCTGTGATCACCGTCCGGCCGTCGCCCGACCCAAGATCGAAGTGAATGTCGTTCCGGGTGAGCCTGGCCATTTCGAGCATCCTGTCCACGAGTGACTGGGGCGTCGGCACCCACACGACGTCTTTCCCTGCCTGCCCAACAACCGGCTTGAAATCATCGGTCCTGGGTGAGGTGTTCGCGGGCTGAGTCGCGATGCTGTCAGTATCGAGTGGGTCTCACCGACACGTCTCTACATCGATGACGACGACGGAAACACGATCCGGTCGATCGACGCCGAGCTCGGGCAGACGGGGTCGACCTTCATCTCATACTGTGTAGACGCGCACTGGCTGGCGGCGTCGGAGGAATTCCTTTGCGGTGGAGGCGGCCGCAAGTATGCGTTCATCGCGAATCCGAAAAACGGCCGGTACCGGGTAGTCAACACAGCAACGGCCGATCGCGCCGCAGGTCTCGACATCGTCGCCGGGTCTGACTTCCGCGTGGTAGACGGCAGGTACGTCGTCTTCATGTCTGTGGAGGGGGACATCGTAGCCGCGACGTTCGACGCACGAGCTGCGCGCATCGGGCGTCCAGTGCGCCTCGTCCAGGGTGTGAGGCGCGAGAGCTATCGCGGCACTGGACAGTTCGCCATCGCCGACAACGGGACACTCGTCTACGCGCTCGGCGCCAACGCGGAGATCGGCCCGATCGTGCGCGCGAGTGTCGATTCGCCACCGCAGCCGCTGCCCATACCTCCGGCTGCGTTTCTGCGCTACCGGCTGAGCCCCGACGAGCGACGGCTGGCCGCGGTGGTTCAGGCTCCCGGAAACCAGGAGCTCCGCATCTACGATCTCCGCGACGGTCGCAGTCACGTCTGGCTCTCGCACCAGAGCATAAGTGAGCCCGTGTGGAGCCCCCGCGGCGACCGCATCGCCACCGCCCTCACCACGGACCGAGGAGAGAGAACGACAGCGGAGACGCGCGTGATAATCGGATCGCCGGACGCGACGAGCTCGCCGGACACCATCTTCAGCGGTGAAGGAGCATTCGAGCCCTCGAGCTGGCCGAACGATTCGCTGATCATCGCGCAGGACTGGAACGCGCTGATCGTCGTGGGGGCGGATCCACGAAAGCGGCCTGTGCGAGTCGACACGCTGGTGAGAGACGCCGTTTTTCCCTCGCTCGCGCCAGGTGGGCGGCTGCTCGCATACTACGCAACCAAGACTGCTGAGGTGCTGATTACTCCGTACCCTTCGCGCGATCGCCGCATCGGCGTGGGACGCGATGGAGGTGAGCCGCAATGGCTTTCACCCAGCCGGCTCAATTACCGCAGCGGATTGGCCTGGAAGCAGGTGGACGTTAATCCACTCACCGGGGAGCTCGCTGGCCCCGCAAGGCGCTGGCTCAGTGATGTGCGATTCAGCGACACGCCCGGCTGGTCGCAGCATCCAACGCGTGACGGAGGGTTGATTTACGTGCAGGGACCCGCCAGGACTGGCGCGGCCTATCTTCGCGTCGTGCCGAACTGGGTGG
>JALYJX010000426.1 GCA_030775065.1 Gemmatimonadota bacterium
GCCGGAGCGAGAATCGTCGGGGTGAACAACCGGAATCTCGAGACACTCGTGATCGAGACGGGGACAGCTGAGTCGCTCATCCCCCGAATTCCTCACGGAGTCATCGCGGTCGCCGAAAGCGGGTACACGGACCGGGCGAGTATAGAACGGGTTGCCGCCTGTGGCGCGGATGCGGTCCTGATCGGCTCCTTTCTCTCGGCTTCGGCCGACCCGCAGGCTGAAATCGAAAGTCTTACCGGGGTAAGCAGAGTGAGTCGTGGCGGATAGCGATCAAATACCGCCCGCTCGGGCGGATTCACCTGTCATCAAGTTCTGCGGAATCACCCGCACGGAGGACGCGACGGCAGCCGCAAGGCTCGGTGCCTCCTACGTCGGGGCGATTTTCGCGACAAGCCCGCGGCAGGTCGATGAAGCTACGGCCCGCTCGGTGTTCAGTGCGGCAGGGTCCGGCATCGGAAAGGTCGCGGTTTTCGCGGGTGGTGCGATCGAGAATATCGCTGCCGCTGCAGAGCGTGTGGCGGCAGATGTCGTCCAGCTTCACGGTGATATCGGGGCCGCGACTATCGAAGCGCTGCGCGCGCGATTCGCTGGTAAGATCTGGGCGGTCGGCTCGGTCGATCCCGACGGCGTGCTGCTCAATCCCCATATCGACGATCTTGCCCGCGAAGCCGACGCGATTGTCTTCGATACGCGGGTTTCCGGAAGGACCGGTGGAACCGGTGTGCCCTTCGACTGGGGTCGGCTCGCGGAGACCGTCGATCGCGCACGACGGGAAACGACGATCGTTCTGGCGGGTGGTTTGGGCGCCGGGAATGTCACCGCCGCGATTCGTGCCCTCCAGCCGGACATCGTCGACGTTTCATCCGGAGTCGAGGCATCGCCGGGAATAAAGGATCACTCGAGGATGCTGGCTTTTGCGGAAGCGGTACGTTCCGCGTCTATAGATGGAGGGAGAACCACCTCGTCCTCATAGCGAGTCACTTAATGACAACTACGGCAGAGACGGGACGCTTCGGCGCCTTTGGAGGCCGATACGTTCCGGAAACTTTGATACCGGCTCTGGATGAGCTGGCTGCGGCGTTCGCCGCCGCCGTTGCCGACTCGGCATTCATGCTCGAGGTGGACGAGCTGCTGTCGAGCTACGTCGGCCGGCCTTCGCCACTCAGCTCGGCGCCCCGTCTTTCGGAAAAGCTCGGGGCGACAGTCTTTCTCAAGCGCGAGGACCTCAACCACACCGGCGCTCACAAGATCAACAACACCGTGGGGCAGGTGCTGCTCGCGCGGAGCATGGGTAAGCGGCGCATCATCGCTGAAACGGGAGCAGGCCAGCACGGCGTCGCGACGGCGACAGTGTGTGCGCGATTCGGCCTGAACTGCGTCGTTTACATGGGCGAGGAGGACATCAGGCGCCAGGCGCTCAATGTGTACCGCATGAGGCTTCTTGGCGCCCAGGTGGTACCGGTGACCTCGGGAACCAGGACGCTCAAGGACGCCACCAGTGAAGCGATTCGCGACTGGGTGACCAACGTAGGCGGGAGCTACTACGTCATCGGCTCTGTTGTGGGTCCGGCGCCCTATCCGAGGATGGTGCGCGAGTTTCAGGCTGTCATCGGAAGAGAAGCACGCGAGCAGATTCTCGCCGCCGTCGGTCGCTTGCCGTCGGTCGTGGTTGCCTGTGTCGGAGGCGGATCGAACGCGCTCGGAATCTTTCACGCCTTCGAGAGTGACAACGGAGTTCGGCTCGTCGGAGTCGAAGCAGCCGGCCGCGGTCTCGACTCGGGTGAGCACGCCGCCTCGCTCCTGAAGGGGTCGCCGGGCGTGTTACACGGGAGCTTCAGTTATCTGCTTCAGGACGCCGACGGTCAGGTTCATCCGGCGCATTCAATTTCAGCCGGTCTCGATTACCCTGGCGTCGGCCCGGAGCATTCCTTCCTCAAGGAATCCGGACGCGCGGAATATGCCGCTGTTTCGGACGATGAAGCCGTCGAGGGATTCAGGTTGCTGAGCCGCCTGGAGGGAATCATCCCGGCACTCGAGACTGCACATGCAATTGCCTGGGCGGCGGCAAACTCGTGGTCCCCTGACGATGTGGCTCTCATCTGCGTCAGCGGCCGCGGTGACAAGGACATGGCTCAACTGTCCGAGCTCGGAGCTCTCGACCGTTGACGGATCAGCGCTCGAACCTCGCGCTTGTGGAAGATCCCGAGGAGCTGCCCTTCGAGATGTCGGTTGTCACCGATGTCCTTCGCCAGTTCGGGAAGGCAGCACGCGCCCAGCAATTGTATGCGTCCAACAATCCGATGCATGCGCGGGCGATGAACGCCGTTCGTGAATCGTTCAAGGCTCTCTGGGACCAGGCCAGCTCGCTCGAGCTTCAGATAACCGACAGCACCTTCGCCTGGCTCGGTCACACGGTCATCGAGGAGCCTGGACGCACGTCGGATAGTCTGCCCTGGCTCTTCTACAAGGATGGCGTGCGGGAGCTGATCATGCTGCCCGGGTTCGAGGATGAAGAGCTCGCGATGCTTCTCGAAATCGTCCAGCGGACCAGACTGGCATCGGCCGACGACGACGACATGCTGACGCGACTCTGGGAGCGCGAATTCGGATTCCTTCAGTACAAGTACGTCGAGCTCGCGGTGGAAGTCGGGGCGCCGCTGCTCGCGCACGGCATAGTCGCGGGCTCGAAAATCGTTTCACCGAGGGCAGTGGAGTCGCAGGAAAGTGAGGTTGTCTCCGCGTCGTCCTTCGCACGGATGGACGAATACGATTCCACTCTCTACTTCCTCGAAGACGCGGAAATCGACTACCTCCAGCGCGAGATAAAAAGCGATTTCAGCTCGGATCTGCGAAGCAGAGTAGTGGCGTCATTGCTCGACACATACGAATCCGAGCTCGACCCCACGGTGCGCGAGGAGATCGCCGGCATCCTGGAGCAGTTCTTTCTCGTGATGCTTTCGCTCGGTCATTTCGGCCCGGCGGCGTACATCATTCGGGAGGCAAAAGTTACCGCGGGTCGCGCGCAGAACGTTCTCGACACCGAGAGAGAGCGCCTGCTCGCACTCGCCGACGGCCTCAGTGAGCCAGACGCCATCGAGCAGCTGCTGCAGACTCTCGAGGCAACTGCGCTCAGACCGCCGCAAAACGATCTCCATGAGCTGCTGATGCAGCTCCATCCCAAAGCGATGGCAAGCATTCTCGGGTGGCTTGGAGGAAGCAGGAATGCCGAGCTCCGGGCT
>JALYJX010000427.1 GCA_030775065.1 Gemmatimonadota bacterium
ATCGCTGAGCGGTCAGCAGAACTTAGTCGCATTGATCTCTCCTAAAATTGCCTAGCCACCGCTCCGACGCCGCCTTCGATAGCCACCCCGTGAACATCGCTGGTGTCCGCCAAACGCCCAGGCTCAGCCGTTGCGTTGACACGGCCGAAGCCGCGGAAGGGATGTCGGCTGGAGCGCCTTGTTATACGGCGGCCTTGCGCACCAGCCGCCATCCGTCACCGAGCAGCGGCACGGTGGCGCACGCCGTTCCGCCATCCCTTGCAGTGCCGTCAACGGGAGCTTCGAGCACGACATCGCCGGCGGCGAGTGCGGCGAAGAAATGCTCGTGAAACCGCATTGCACCTGTCGCCATGGTTCCCTGCTCGCGATCAGTTAGGTTCTCGGCCGACGACGTCTTGCCTTTTTGGGTTCCGGGTGTTTCTGGTCTGGCCTTGGGCCGAAGAAACTGCCAAAGGCATCGTCTAGCCGCGCCCATCCCCGAATTCTTCGGGCAAAATTAGCCCCCTCAAGGAAGTCCTCAGGGGTGATCGTCCGCATACCCCAGCAACATCCCCGATCGAACGCGATTCCGCGCTTTTTGTCTTCGAACGGCTTCTCGAAAGCGACGAGTACGTTTCGGGGAGGAATGCCCACGATCGGTGTGCAAATGGCGACGCCCATTTGGCCATCGATGATCCTTTCCTGGTTGGCAAACACGTCGTAGCATGCGCTGTAGATGATCGTCCCGGGAAAGTCTGTCCCTTCCTGGTTCGCGAAGCAGATACTCCTCGGCTGCTTCTGCGGCGGCGGTGTCAGACTGAATGTGATGTGAACATCGGTTTCAAACTTTTCCGAAAGAAGTTCACTCCGCCCATATAGCTCCCATACAACGATATTGAACTCGAACTGCGTGCGATTGAGCTGATTCTTGACGCGGCGGTCCAGTTCGAGCCTCATAAAAGCCTTGAAATCCACTTCCTCAGTGCTGATCCACCCGTTCTTAAGCTGAGCCACGATCGGAATCGTAATCGTTGATCCTTCGAACTCGATGGCCTGTCCGACAGGGAAATAGCCCAACGTACCGGTTACCACCTGCTGCATACGTTCACTGCGCAGTGCGTCATCCATAGTCGCCTCTCGAGGCTCGAAGGAGCCGATTAGAGCTTGCCGGGTCAGACCAGGTACCATAGCATCATTAGCGATATTTCAGCTCTGTCGCTTCTCCGAAATTGCCAGATTTTTGCTGCGCCCCTGGCACGGGGCGGTCTCGACAACGCTAACGCCAGCGGAGCACGCTGAGACGATTCACGCGTGGCTACGGCGGGCCGGCTGGCATGTCCGAAAGGGCGAACGTCCGACAGAAGTGGAAGCGGCTCATCCGCCGCTACCTGAGCTATCTCATCGACGGTCCATTCGCGGCAAGGATCCTCACGTGGGGCCTTTTGCAGCCCGCGACATCCTGATGTCCGACCGCATCGCCGTGCAACCGCAATCACGCACAATCATTGAGTCTGCAGGTTTCCGCCATTAGCAGCGCGAATTACGAACGGCAACGCCTCGCGCTGGAAATCCAATCCAGGACACACACGGCGTACTGTCCCTTCCAGAGCCAGCAAGCCGAGGATCGCTCCGGTAAATGCGGGTGATGCACGAAGACCATGGCGCCGCTGGATGGCAAAGAGGGCTGTGACGAACCCCACGATGGTGAATTCGCATGCGACTCTTCGCGTGTTGTTCTCGACGAGTGCGCGGACCTCAGCATTGAATGCCGATTCGTTGAATCGCGGTGATCGGGAGGACGCCATGTCAATCGCGATCCGCGCCGCGCCATGCCCATCGCCGAGTACCAGGCTCAGGAAGAACTCCGCGAATTGCTGGCGGACTTGGGGCGACAGCTTGGCTACGTACCCGAAGTCGATCAACGCCACCGTTCCGTCGGCTCGTACCAGAACGTTGCCGGGATGGAGATCACAGTGGATCAACCCGCGGTCGAACAATAGCCCGTACAATGCTCGGACAGTCAGGACCGTCGCCTCGCGGTTTACGCGGTCGCTTGCATGACTCCCCAGTGGCGTGGCTTGGGAGACGTAGTCCATCACCAGGACATCGGTGCGACACAAGGGCCGAACGAGATTCGGGACTGTTACTTGTGGATTTCCCGCCAGATACGCGCCGGCTTCCCTGTGATGACGAGCTTCCTGGGAAAAGTCAGCCTGGTTTGCGAGCGCTTCACTCGCAGCGTCAAGAGCTTCACGAAACGGAATGTCTGCGAAGCCTGGTAGTGAAGAGAGACAGTGACCGACACGTCGAACCAGGCGAACGTCGCGGTCAAGCGCTGAACGTATGGTGCGCCTTCGGAGCTTTAGGACGACCAGGCGATGGGTGCCTGCCAGCACGGCGCGGTGTACCTGCGCCACGCTCCCGCTAGCGATCGGCGCTAAATCAATATGTTCGAAGAGTGCGGAAAGGCACCCGGGATAGGCGGCGGCGAGGATGCGCTCAACTTCGTTGAGCGGCATCGGTCTCACCGCGTCTTGGAGGCGCCGCAGTTGCTCGGTCACTTCTGGCGGTAGAACATCCGCTCTGGTGCTCAGTACCTGCGCCAGCTTCAGCGAAACACCGCCGCGTCGCTCCAGGAGCTTGGCAGCCGTGATACCGACAGAGGAGAGCCACAGGCGACGCACCCGTGCTTTGGAGCCTTCACCACCTACCGCTGCCGCGCTCATACGACTTCCGCCGTACGGCGCCAAGTCGCCATCGCCTCCAGGTAATCTATCGAGCCGAAAGCATCTTCGGTCAGCGCAGTCGAATCTATCGCTATGCCGACAGCGATGCGGATCAGACTCATCTCACTGCAATAACCGTGAGCAGCTCCGTCGACCGTCACGCGCTGTGGAGTAACGACCCCGCTACGCCGGAGGTGCGATGTGGCCCGATAGGTCCGCACTAGGTCACCAGTGACCAGGGTACGCCATTCGGCTTCCACTACGTTCCAGTGTTCAGCGTCCAACGAAACACGAAGGCGCTGCGAAACCCCGAAGTTCGTGCGACGAACTCCGGCCACCGTCAACGACTCGCGCCCGTCGATGTCGCAAGTGCTGACGCAGGGCTCTCCAAGCGTTTGCACCGGCAGCCAAAACCGAAGATCCTCGTACGTGAAGTCACTGCCCAGAACTGCATCCATACACCGCGAAGGATCGACGCGTAGGACGTCTGGCGACCCGCGTAGGCGTAACGCAATAGTCAACTC
>JALYJX010000428.1 GCA_030775065.1 Gemmatimonadota bacterium
CGCAGACTTCGGGATTGCGCTCGCAGTCAGCAACGCAGGCGGCGGACGACTCACCCAGACGGGTCTGTCACTCGGCACCCCGCAGTACATGAGTCCCGAGCAGGCAACCGGCGAGCGCGACATCGACCTGCGGAGCGACATCTATTCGCTGGGTGCGGTGACTTACGAAGCCCTTACCGGCGAGCCGCCGTTCACCGGGCCGAGCGCGCAGGCGATCGTGGCGAAGGTGATAACGACCGACCCGCGTCCACTCGCGACACAGCGCAAATCGATTCCGCCGCACGTCGAAGCGGCGGTGCTCAAGTCGCTCGAGAAGATGCCGGCTGATCGGTTCGCCACAGCGGCTGAGTTTGCGCGCGCGCTCGGTGATACGACGTACTCTGCTCCCACCGTGAGTGCAACGAGTGCGCGGGCTGCGGCGAGAAGGAAGACCCTGCCCTGGCGCGAGATCGCCGTCGGTTCACTCGCGCTGGTGCTCGTTCTCGCTGCGTTCACCGGCTGGCGGGTCCTCTCGCCTCGACCCGCGCAGGGAGTCAGTCGATTCAGCGTCTACCTCGACCAGAACTACATCAGCCAGTCCACTGATGCGCCGGCGATCTCCCCGGACGGGAAATCCTTCGTGTACTCGAACGACGAAGGCGGGCTGATGCTGCGGGACCGCGGTCAGCTTCGCGCATTGGTAATTCCTGGAGCGGACAACGGATGGGCGCCGTTCTTCTCACCGGACGGGAAGACACTGGCATTCTTTACCGGCTTTCCCGGATCGCTCAAGACCGTTCCGATTGCCGGCGGTCCGGTAACCACCGTCATCAAGGACTCCACCTATGGAAATGGTGGAACCTGGAGCGACGACGGTTGGCTGTACTTCAGCAGATCATCCAGCGGCATGATCGCGTTGATGCGCATCCGGCCGGAAGGCGGTAAAGCAGAGCTCGTAGCCAAGCCGGATACCACGCGGGACGAGCTCTTTTTCTTCTGGCCCGAGGCGCTGCCGGGCGGCAAGACAGTTCTTTTGTGCGTCTGGAGGCGCAAAGGCCCTCCCGATGTTGCCGCGGTGGATGTGAAATCGGGCGCAGTCCATGTTCTCACGCGGGGAGTGCGGGCGCTCTACGCCTCGTCGGGACACCTGGTGGTGTTGCAAAGTGATGGATCACTCAGTGCCGTGCGCTTCGACCCCAAGACGCTGAAACTCGATGGCCAGCCGACGCAGATCGTGACCGGCATTCACGTCAGCGGACCGAGCAGAGCCCCGATAGCGTTGTCACGTGCCGGCACGCTTCTGTACGAAGCGTACGCGCCGGTGAATCAGGTCGTGAGGGTTACTCGGGATGGTACAGCGCGTCCCGTCGATCCCTCTTGGACTGGCCAGTTCAGCCATCTCGCGGTGTCCCCCGACGGCACGGAGTTGGCCGTCAACGTCACAGTGAGCTCACGCGAAGAGCTGTGGGTGAAAGTCCTCGACGCCGGGACGTTGACCCGACTCTCGGGGGAAGGAACCTACAGCTATCGCCCAACCTGGGCCCCGGATGGCAGAACGGTGTCATTCATATCGGATCGGACAGGCCGTCCCGTGCTCTTTCGTGTCGTCGCCGATGGGAGCGCACCCGCGGAGCTTCTGGCCGCCGACCCGCGCGGAATTGATGAAGGAGTGTCGTCGCGCGACGGCCAATGGCTGCTCCTTCGAGTGGGTTCCGGCGGCGGCCGCGACATTTTCGTAAGGGCCTCAGGCGACACCACGAGCCGGCCGCTCGTCGCGGGAGATGCGGAGGAGTTTTCGCCGACACTGTCACCTGACGGGCGATGGCTGGCGTATGGCTCCGACGAATCCGGCCGGTCCCAGATTTACGTGCGCCCATTTCCGGACGTGTCTCGCAGACGCTGGCAGATCTCCCGCATCGGCGGCACGGAGCCTGTCTGGTCACCGACTGGTGGAGACCTTTTCTATCGCAATGGAACGGGCAACCTGGTGTCCGTTGACGTCCCCTCCGGCTCCGATTTCCGGGTGACATCCGAGCGGACGCTTTTCTCCGCGAGGGATTATTCGACCGACACGCGCAACCGCGCCTACTCCGTCGCGCCCGACGGAAAATCCTTCTACTTCATAAACACTCTTCCGGGAAACCCGTCCCAGCTCGTGGTCGTGCTCAACTGGTTCGAGGAGCTGAAGGCCAAGGTCGGGCGATGAGCGACCCGTCACGCTCAGCCAATTGTCGTCGCGCTCAACTGGTTCGAGGGGCTGAAGGTTAAGTCGCGTCGCGGCCGATG
Organism: Gemmatimonadota bacterium; assembly: GCA_030775065.1. Taxonomy (GTDB): domain Bacteria; phylum Gemmatimonadota; class Gemmatimonadetes; order Gemmatimonadales; family Gemmatimonadaceae; genus UBA4720. The sequence goes on from JALYJX010000428.1 coordinate 2,266, forward strand.
ACCGAGTGTGCCTCCGCGTTGCCGGAGCTTTCGGCAAGCAGCTTCGTAGTGAAACGCTGGCCTTCGGAAATTCGCTCCACCTCGACGGCTATCGCGTCCACCGCGTTCGTGAGATGGTTCAGCCGTTCCTCGATCCGGGCCTGAGCTGCGGGGTCGCCGGGGCCAAGACGCTTCGCCCGCTTGTCGATCCAGTTGTAAAGGACCGCCGCGCCGGAGATGATGAACACGACGGAAATCGCGGTCGGCGCGACGATCTGGAGAATCTGAATTACCTGAGGATCCTGCATTCTGTAACTACGCTGGCTTCGCCTGCAGGATTCAGCAAGTCGGGGGAACGGGCAACTGCTCGGGTAACTGCTCGCGGGTAACGGCCAACGGGTGACGGCCAACGGGTACGGGCAACGGGCGACGGGTACGGGCAACGGCTAACGGGTAACCGTCGGCTAGTTTTAACGCGTGATGATACAGTTTTTCGCGGTTGCCTTTCTCCTGCAGGTGCCGCAACGCACAATCGCAATCGACGAGCGGTTAGCGGCGGATGCGAATCTTTCCGTAGGCGACCGGGTCATCCTCTCAGCCGTCCCTGAATCGCCAAGGGGCGACACTGTAGTCATCGCAGCGATCGTAAGGCGCGGGAACGATCCGGCCGAGGTGGCGAGGAGTGAGTTTCGGATCCGGCTGCACCTCGATCACCTTCAATCGCTCGCCGGATATGGCGATAGGGTGGACAGGTTTGCGGTCGCGACGCGCGGCGAAGCGACGACCGAAAAAACGATCGATGTAATCAATTCCGCCGCGTTTGGATTTCAGGCACACCGCTCGAAAGACATCGCTGTCGCAACGTCGAAAACTTTCCAGGTCGTAAGCCGATTTCACAAGGCGATTGGCGTCATCACGATCGTTGCCAGCGCGACCTTTCTTCTCTGCATCATGCTGCTCAAGGTCGATG
>JALYJX010000429.1 GCA_030775065.1 Gemmatimonadota bacterium
CTCCGTCTTCACCTTAGACTGATCTTCTTAATGATTTGTTCTCTATCCATATGATTAGATTAATATAAAAGCTTTATCGCGCCTCATTGTGTACCCATGTATATGGTGAATATATGCTTGTTTATAAGCGTTGTACGTGGTATAGTTCGTGGCCATGTACGTGGAGAAAGTCCCCAACCGTAACTCCCCACCGGCCATTCTCCTGCGGGAGTCCTACCGCGAGGGCAAGCGTGTCCTCAAACGTACCCTCGCCAACCTCACCGACTGGCCCGCACACCTCGTCGAGGGCCTGCGTACCCTCCTTCAGGGAGGTACGGCCATCGAACACTTCGAGGAGAGCTTCGACATCGTCCGCTCACTGCCGCATGGACATGTCGCCGCCGTGCTCGGCACGCTCCGTAAGCTTGGGCTGGAGAAGCTTATCGCCCCCAAGCGATCTCCAGAACGGGATCGTGTCGTCGCGATGGTCGTCGCGCGTCTGCTCGATCCCCGATCGAAGCTCGCCACCGCGCGCGGCTTCGGGGAAGAGAGCGCCGCAACGAGCTTGGGGGAAGCGCTCGAGGTCGAATCAGCGCAAGCCGAAGACTTGTACGCCGCGATGGATTGGCTGCAAGCACGGCAGGGAGAGATCGAAAGGAAACTCGCCGAGCAACATCTCCACGACGGCGCGCTCGTGCTCTACGATGTGAGCTCTACCTATTTTGAAGGTCAGTGCTGTCCACTCGCCCGCTTGGGCTATTCCCGTGACGGGAAGCGAGATAAACTGCAGATCGTCTTTGGTCTTTTATGCAATCGCGAAGGCTGTCCCTTCGCCGTGGAGGTCTTCGAGGGCAATACCGCCGATCCGAAGACGCTCGGTGCCCAAATCGAGAAGCTGCGCACGCGCTTTGGGCTGACGCGGATCGTGTTGGCGGGTGATCGGGGAATGATGACCGAAGCGCGGATCCGAGAGGAACTCAAGCCCCTCGAAGGCGTGGATTGGATCACGGCGTTGCGGGCACCGGCTATCCGTGCGTTGGTCGAGGCGAAAGATATCCAGCTCTCGATCTTTGATGCGCAGGACTTGGCCGAGATCACCAGTTCCGCCTATCCCGCTGAACGACTGATCGTCTGTAAGAATCCCCTCTTGGCCGAAGCACGCGCGCAACAACGCAAGTCGCTCTTACAGGCCACCGAGCGCGAACTTAATCAGATCGTAGCTGCTACCCAAAGAGGCCAACGTGCCTTGAGAGGTCAAGCGCAGATCGGGCTGCGGGTGGGCAAAGTCATCGGCCGATTCAAGATGGCTAAGCATTTTAAGCTTGCTATCTCCGAGGAGCGTTTTGCCTATGAGCGCGATACCCAGCGCACCCACGAGGAAGCCGCGCTCGATGGGCTCTACGTCATCCGTACTAGTTTACCCAAAAAGATGCTTGAGAGCGCGCAGACCGTACGTGCCTATAAAGATCTCGCGCATGTCGAACGGGCCTTCCGTAGCTACAAAAGCGTCGATCTGAAAGTCCGGCCTATCTACCACTACCTCGCCGATCGCGTCCGTGCGCATGTCTTCCTCTGCATGCTGGCCTATTACCTGGAGTGGCATCTGCGCAAGGCGCTTGCACCACTGCTCTTTGACGATGACGATAAACCGAGCGCCGATAAACAACGTGCCTCCATCGTTGCCCCGGCGAAAGTCTCCCCCAAGGCCGAACAGAAGGCTGACACGCGACGCACCGAAGACGCTCTCCCGGTGCACAGCTTCCAAACACTTTTTGCCGATCTCGCCACCATCACCAAGAACCGTATTCAACCCAAACTCCCAGGCGCAGCGCCCTTCGATCAGATCACCCGGCCTACCGCCTTACAACGCCATGCCTTCAAACTCCTGGGCGTGAAAGTGTAATGATGTACCCAGTAGCAGAATTATGATTTATTAATTTACTATCTATTATCATGGCGTTACGCTGTGACTCCGAAAGAAGATCGGCTTAGAGGAGGAATGCAGCGCCAGTAAATCAACCAGCGCGCTCAATGCGCTGGAGGAGAGCTCGATCTGTTCGGAGAGATAAAAGCGCGCCTTCGGGTTGGAGCATCCACAGCGGGATCTCCGCCGCAGAGCTGCAGGCCCTACTCACCCGTATCATAAAGCGCCTCATGCGGTTATCGACGCGCAAGGGATTGCTTCGCTTCGCTCGCAATGACGACAACTTAACCCACGAACAATTCCCAGCCTTTTGTTTTAACTAAGCCGCTTGCTTTTTTGAAGAGGAACGAAGCCCTTCAGAATCGCCTCCGGCCAAAAATCTTCATTTTCTTTCGTGATTTCCACCAGAAGAACGTCCGGGCGGTTCCGGATTTGATTTAAGAATTTCAACGGGTAATTCGGTACCGTTGCAATTATTTTGAGCGGGGAATTTAATGCCTGTCCTGTGATATCTCGGAAGCGCGGAGATGCGATTTCCATCTTTCCGATTTGGCCCATAATGAGAAGATCCGCAGAACGCAGAGCTGTTTCAATGGCAGGAACAACAAGCGTCTCTACCGTTTGAAGATCGACTCCAAACCGGTCCACGCAGAGCTCTGACGGAAGGCCGCTTTTGGCAAGGATCCGGCTCTCTCCCTGCAGTGTTTTCGTGAGGTAACCCACGCGTTTCCGGTTCTCGAAAATATCCTCGGTATAAAAGCCCTCGGCGCGGACCGGCGATTTTTTTAATTCGGGAATCAGCCGTGAAATCACGCCCGTCCGGCCGCGCCACTTGCGGCTTATCAGAATAAGGTTTTTTGCGCCTTCCAGCGTAAGGTCATGCTTTAACTTTTCTTGATAGCGATGGAGTTCAGACGGCATGGCGAGGATGAGCCAATTCCTGTGCCAGGAACTTGCCTTTAGCTCTGGACTTTAGTGTCGGCTAAAGGGGCCAGGCTCGGATATTTTCACAATGGCAGCTCTCCCTGCTCAGCGATGGCTTGCCCCGTGACATTAGCGTCTAACCGAGGCTGGCCCCGCGGCCTCGCCTCGCGAAGCTAAAGGGCCTCCTTTAACCGCTTGCGAAAGCGTGATTTCATTACGCATTGCTGAACGCACCCCGATAATCAGCCAAAATATATTTCATTCGCGTAGCGTCTAGCAAAATATCGTTGTCGGATTCTTTTTTTGACATAACACGACCGTTACCTATGCGGGCTGACCGCTAGTGCGGCCATGTCG
>JALYJX010000430.1 GCA_030775065.1 Gemmatimonadota bacterium
GTGCGCGGTGTTCTACGCAGCGGCTGCTCCCGTTCGAGCGCCGGTCAAGCACGAAGACCAGATCGATGCCATGCTGATCTCAGTCATGCGCCGCGTGCCGACGCTGAACGGCTACGGCGGGCACGTCCCTCCTGGCTGGTCGCTGCGGGAAGTCGAAGCGCCGGACTACGAACAGAGGATCGCGCAATGGATCGCCCGGTATCGTGTGGCTGGCCCTGTCTGCCGACTCGAAATCGGCGATTAGAGAGAGTGATGCGCGTATGTTCCTGGTAGGCGGAACGCCGTTCAGCGGCACGACACTACTGGCCCATTTGCTGAATCAGGGCGACGTAGTCTGTCTGGATGAACCCGACTTTCATGACTCGCGACAACGCCACCGGGGAATCCCTTTCCTGAGCAGGCTCTTCCCAGACAAAGCCTTTCCGACTCAGCCCGAACGCGACCTCACTTATCCAGAGGCCGTGGCGGTCATCGAGCGATGCGAGGAACTGATACGCCCATCCACGCTGGGGATGAAGACTGCCGCGTGGGTGTTCCTCGAGTATGCGAAGATCTATCGCGCATCGGGTTATCCAGTCATTGCCGTGGTTCGAGACATTCGCGACGTTCTCGCCGGAGCGCCGCTACCGGAATGGGTCGGCGGTGAACCGGGACTCAACAGGGCATTCAGATCGATCTGGATGAATCTGGACCTATGCGATTTTTGGATTCGTTACGAGGATCTCGTGACGAAACCCGAAGAGGTCTTCGAGAGTCTCTCGACGCTCCTCGCACGCGATCTCGAGCCGGTACGCGAATGGAGCGCTGAAAGCGTTCACGATACGATGTTCAAGCTGGATCGTCACGAAATGCTTCGTATAGGCAGGATTTCGCGCACCAGGGTTGGCATCTGGAAGGGTTCGGGTCGCGCATTCAGCGACGACACACGTATGACGGCTGCGATGATGGGCTACAGTGAGACATGAGTGTGAAGGAGTACCGCTCCAGCCACCTGGACGCCCAGTGTCCGGCGCAGTTCGAAAGCCACTACACGCATGGACACGGACACCTTTACTGGAATCACTTCGAGCGTCCGTACCTTGAAAAACTATTGCGCGGCTTGGGCGAGAATGTCCTGGACGCTATCTGGATTTCGCGTGCGGGACGGGTCGCATCATGGAGTTGGCGTGCCCGCATTTCATCGAGACGGTTGGTATCGACGTCTCGGAGGCAATGTTAAACGAGGCTCGACGCCGGATCCCGACCGCGCGGCTGATTCAAGTCGACGTGATGACCGACCCACCGGATGGCAGCCTTCCTTTGCCCGCCGCAAAGAACGAGAGCACTGGTACCAGACGAGCGGTTTAGCGCACATTGACGCATGGTCGATCCACACGAATATCGCCGAATGGTGCTCGAGGAGCGGACGCTGCCCACGGTCGTCACGCCGATGATCCTCCGGCAGGGCGAGGTCGCCCACCTCCGGATGCCACGCGCAGTGTGGCGCGAGCTTGGTGCCTCCCCGGGCGCGTTCGGAGTAACCGGATTTGCCATCCTCGGAATGGGCCGACTGTTCGTGACCAATCAGCGAATCATTCTCGATGGTATGACGGATGATCTGAGCATCGAGTACCGCGAAGTCGAGGGTGTAGCGGTGTCGGATGGAATGCTTCTCATCCAGCGAATCGGAAAGCTCGATCCGTATCTGGAGTTGAACTCTCCCGGATGGCTGGAGGCGGTGCTTCTGCTCATCGAGCGAGCCCGGCGTGGCGATCGTCCGTTACGCGAGTATCTGGACGGGTCGGCGCCGGAAGCGTCGTCCGCAGCCGGTGCACCGAACACCGAGCGTGCGCGTCAGGCGGCGGAGTCAGTGGCGAGCGCCGCCAAGGACCCCGATTCGCCGCCGCCTACGCTCGACCAGCTGTTGTCGAAGCTCGACAAGCTGGTGGGCCTCGAGAACGTGAAGAAAGAGATACGAACTCTGGTAAACGTCGCGCGCGTGCGCGAGATGCGGCGGAAGGAAGGGCTCAAAGTCCTGCCTTCCGCATACCATATGGTATTCGTCGGGCCGCCGGGGACCGGCAAGACGACAATTGCCCGACTGCTGGGATCGATCTTCCATGCGCTCGGCCTGTTGTCGAAGGGGCATCTCACGGAGGTGGATCGGGCGGAGCTGGTGGCCGGTTATGTCGGGCAGACGGCGATCAAGACCGATGCGGTGGTGAAGGACGCGATCGGCGGAGTGCTGTTCATCGACGAAGCGTACAGCCTGGCGCCGGAAGACTCGGGGCACGACTTCGGTGATGAGGCGATCGAGACTCTGTTGAAGCTGATGGAGGATCATCGCGACGACCTGGTGGTGATCGCCGCCGGCTATCGTGAGCGGATGGAGAGCTTCATCGAGTCGAACCCCGGGCTTCGCTCGCGGTTCACGCGGTTCATCGATTTTCCTGATTATTCGCCCGACGAGCTCACGGCGATTTTCACGAGAATGGTGGAAGAGGACGGGTACACGCTCGGACCGGGTGCGGTAGAATCTGTGAAAGTGATTCTCGCGAGAGAGTATGAGTCGCGGAGCGAGAACTTCGGGAACGCACGGCTGGTGCGGAATCTCTTCGAGCGGAGTCTAACGTCGCAGGCGAACCGGCTCGTCAGCTCGACGCCCTCGCGCGCTGACCTGTGCGTGATCGCGGAGTCAGACATTACTGCTTCGCACGCGGGGCGATGAGTTCTGTTTCATGGGCCATCGAGGAGTTGAACCTCGGACCTCACGCTTATCAGGCGTGCGCTCTAACCACCTGAGCTAATGGCCCTTTCTCTCCCAAAAGTACAAGCGACGGGAGTCTAGCAAGCTATCGGAAGCAGAAAATTCAGTCAACGCACGCAGTACGGGATAACCGGACCAATCTGATTCTACTGCGACCTTTGCCCTAAAAGAGTATCCCGAACGTTATCGGTATGAATACGGCCGGTCTCTTCTCGGGCAGTGCGCGATAGAAATGATGGTAGCGCGCCTCGATGAACCCGCTCACGGCGGGAATCCAAAACCCGATTCCGCCGTTCGTTCCGAAATCGCTCTTGCTGTCCTGCCCGGGGACGTCGGGCCTGATGCCGTATGCTCCCACTCCAGCAGTGAGGTAGAACCGGTCGGATCCACCGTTGAACGGGCTGTACACGAGATTCGCAGT
>JALYJX010000431.1 GCA_030775065.1 Gemmatimonadota bacterium
GCAGCCTCGGCGAATCCTGATCACTCGGCGCTCCCAGCGCACTCGTCGGAACTCGCTCTGCCTCCATCGGCGCCCCGTCCCGGCGAACTACGTACGCCTCCATCGCGAAGTACTCCGGCAACCCCAGCCCGTCGACAACCGCTGCAGTGCGCTTGTTCCGCTCTTCCACGCGCTGCCAGAACTCGCGCTCATCCTGGCCGGGGAAGGGAGCCCGATCCTTCTGGCTCTGGTGCTTGAAGATCGCCCGGATCTTCCATCGAAGCTCGTCCTCGGACAATGGCACCAGCACGTCGGCTACACCGACGTCCCACTCCTGCCACGCGCCGCGATAGTACCACACTTCGGGCGGCTCCCCCGAATACTGGTCGAGCGCATGCTGCACCGTCTCGAGACACATGCGGTGAGTACCGTGCGGGTCTGAAAGGTCGCCGGCCACGAATATCATCGAAGGGCAATGCTGCTCGAGCAGCTCGAGGGTGATCTGCACATCTTCCGGACCGATCGGATCCTTCCGCGTTTTGCCTGTCTGATAAAACGGCAGATTGAGAAATCGTGCCTGCTCGCGGCTCATCCCGAACGTCTCGATTCCCGACACTGCCTCGGCCTCGCGAATGCCACGCTTGATCGCCAGCACCTCGGGGATGTCCACCTGGCCCGGCTCCTTTTGCGCCAGAAATCGCTCCACTTTCTCGAGCACGGGTGCCAGCCCGCTCTCGCGCGCGGTGAAATCGCGATTCACGCGCCTGAGAAAATCCACGTAGCGTCGCACCTCGTGATCGAACACGGCGATGTTGCCGGATGTCTGATACGCGACCACGATGCGATTCGCGTTCTGATGCAGCTTGTGGAGAATCCCGCCCATCGAGATCACGTCGTCATCCGGATGCGGTGAGAAGACGACAATGTTCTGCCTCGTTGGAAGCTTGCTCTTTCCGCGCACTTTGGAGATCAGCGCGTTGAACACCTCGCCGTTGAGCGGGCCGGCGGTCTGGTAACGGGCGAGGAGCGAGCTCAAGTGGTGCTCACGGTAGTCGAGACTATCGAGCTTCAGGATCGACTTGCCGGTGACCTCGCTCAGCCAGATTACGGCGGCCACCTCGAGCGCCGGCGTCCATTCCACTTCGCCGGTGATCCACGGGGTGCGAACGCGCGTGAGGTCGGCGGCCGCAGCGGGGTCCACGTAGAATACCGCGTTGGGATGAAGCTGAAGGTAGGTCGCCGCTACATCGGGATCCGGCTCGCCCTCGACTGCGCGCTTGATGATGACCGATTTGTGCTCGCCGGTCGCGATGAGCGCTATCTCCCGCGCCTCCATGATCGTCGCCACACCCATGGTGACCGCTTCGGTCGGGACGTTGTCCTCGCCGAAGAAATCCCCGGCGGCATCGCGGCGCGTAACCGTGTCGAGAGCGATCAGCCGCGTTCGCGAGTCAATTCCCGAGCCCGGCTCGTTGAAGCCGATATGCCCCGTCTTGCCGATGCCGAGGATCTGAATATCTATGCCGCCGGAGTCGCGAATTGCCTGCTCGTAGGCGGCGGTTTCCGCCGCGACCTGATCACGCGGGACGTCGCCCCGCGGCACATGCACATTTTCCGGCCGCACGCTGATCTCGTCGAAGAGATTCTCCCACATGTAGCGGTTGTAGCTGTGGATGCTTTCCGGCCGCATCGGGAAATACTCGTCGAGATTGAAGGTGACGACGTCGGAAAAATCGACTCCCTCCTCCCGATGCAGGCGCGCCAGCTCGCGGTAGATCCCGATGGGAGTACTTCCAGTGGCGAGTCCAAGCACCGCATGTGCTCCTGCCTTTCGCCGCTCGGCGATGACGTCGGCGATTCGTCTGGCTATCCGGCGCGAGACTTCGTCATACTCGGCAATGACGACGGGAATGCGCTCGCGAACCTGCGGGCTCACTTGCGTGCCCCCGCGGCATCCCAGTCGACGAGCGGCGCATTCGTAATCGATCGCTGGGCCGCGTCGGCGACAGCCCGTCGAAGCGCGAACACCCTGGTGTTTTCGCGTGTGGGATTCACGCGGTTCGTAAGCAGAATCACGAAGAGATCACGTGTCGGATCGATCCATAGTGAAGTACCTGTGAATCCGGTGTGACCGAAGCTGCGGGGCGAAAAGAAGCGGCCGGCACTCGACACGGCGGACGGAGTGTCCCAACCCAGCGCCCGGCTCGATCCACGAACCTGCGGCGAAGTCCATCTCGCAACAGTCGTCGGGCTTACGAGGCGGACGCCGTTGTATTCACCACCATTCAAAAGCATCTGTGCGAAGATCGCAACGTCCCCGGCGGTTGAGAAGAGCCCGGCATGGCCGGCAACACCTCCCATCGCGTCCGCGTTCTCGTCATGAACGCGTCCCCAAATCAGCCCGCCGCGAGTGGTGTCGATCTCTGTGGGCGCAATTCGCGCCTTCAGAGTGGAATCCGGATTGAACCTCGTGCCCGTCATCCCGAGGGGTGTGAAGACCCTCTCGTCGGCAAGGCGGTCGAGCGGAATTCCGGTGATTGTCTCGAGCACGAGCTGCGTGAGGATCATCTCCCAGTCACTATATATGGTAGTGGTACCGGGCACCGCCTTGAGGGGCCGCTCGTTTATCTGCTGGAGGTATTGATCGCGCCCGCGGAATGTCCTGAACAGGGGAGCGAATGCCTCCAGGCCCCCGCGATGTGTCATCGCCATTCTCATCGTGATCGCCGCCTTGTCGCTGGCGTTGAATCCAGGCAGATAGCTCGCGATCGTGCGGTCGAGATCGAGCAATCCCTGCTCCTCGAGAATCATTGCCGTTGTCGTTGTCGCGATGACCTTCGTGAGGGATGCCATGTCGAACACCGTATTGATATCGACCGGTGCCGAGGCAACGGCGGTATCGAGGCGCCCGTATCCCTTGAGGTGAACCAGCCGGCCGTACCGGCCAACCGCGAGCACAGCGCCCGGCGCAGCACCGTCCGCCAGCCCCCTGCCAACGATTGAATCGAGCACCGCGTTCAGGTCGGGGCTCATTCCAGCCGTCGCCGGCGCCGCGGATAAGAGTGTGTTCACAGGTACGATGCGAGAAGTGGATGACAGATTGGTCACAATGCTTGCGCATCCCACCGCTCCCACAATGAGAATCAACGACGTCGCTGATCTCATCTCGAAGGGGGGCTC
>JALYJX010000432.1 GCA_030775065.1 Gemmatimonadota bacterium
GCGTCATGGTTTCGCGCTGCAACAATCGTTGAGCCACGACTTCAATCGGCGGTGCTGGTTTCCGCTGTTTGTTGGGCGCCGGGCACTCGGCCCGGCGCCAAATTCACCCCTTCGGGGAAAGAAGTGGAGGACGCATGAAACGAGGAATTGTTCGAATCACCCTGTCGCTGGTCGCGTCGACCGCCATTGCGATGGCGTTGACGGCCGCGCAGGCCGGAGCTCAGACAGCCGCTGTGAACGGGCGTGTCATCGACGCCGTGAGCAAGACGCCAGTCCCGCTGGCGCAGGTGCAAGTCGTCGGCACAACGCGGGGCACGACGACGGGCGATGACGGCACCTTCAGAATCGCCGGGCTACCGGCGGCACAGTACACGGTGCGCGTACTTCGCATTGGCTATCAGGCATCCACACAGACGGTGGCGCTCGCCACGTCGGCTACCGCCCAGATCGAGTTTCAGTTGAATCCTGTGGCAGTGAGCCTCGAGGAGGTAGTCACGACGGCCACCGGCGAAACCGCCCGGCGCCGTGAGATAGGCTCGGCCGTGTCGACGCTGCAGCCGAAACAGGAGAACCTCGCGAACGCTCAGACCGCGAGCCAGCTCCTCAGCGGCAAGGTTCCCGGAGTCAACGTGGCGGCATCGGGAGGAACGATCGGATCCGGGTCACGCATTCGCATTCGTGGGGCTAACTCCATCTCGCTCACCAATGAGCCGCTCATCATCGTCGACGGAATCCGGTTCAGCAACGCTATCGGCCAGGACAACACTTCGGGAGCGACATCAATTGGCGTCGGCGGTCAGGTGCCGTCGCGGTTCAACGACATCAACCCGGAGGACATTTCGTCGATCGAGGTGCTGAAGGGTCCCGCCGCCGCAGCGCAGTACGGCACCGCGGCTGCGAACGGCGTCATTCAGATCACAACGAAGCGTGGTCGTACAGGCAAGCCGCGCTGGAACGTGTTCGTCGAGGGTGGCACGATCCGCGACGTCACCGACTACCCCTCGAACTTTGCACAGGTCGGCCGGACCACAGCGGGCGCCCGCACAACCGCCTGCACGCTGGACAGTCAAACGCGCAATCTGTGCACGCCAAACGCGGACTCGCTCGTTTCGCACAGCCCGCTCGCGGCCGCCGATCCATTCATCGATGGGCATCGTGGCGGGTACGGCGCCAGCGTTGGCGGCGGAACAGACAATATCACCTACTTTCTCTCGGGGAATTACAGCAAGCAGCAGGGAGTATTCGAGGTGAGCCAGGAGAACCGCGCATCAGGGCGCGCGAACCTTTCGGTGCAGCTGCGCGATAACTGGCTGGTTCAGCTCGGGACGAGCTATCTGGCGGACCACCTGCGCCTGCCACAGAACGACAACAACACGCTCGGCATCATCTCCGCGGCCATGCTCGGACGCGCGTTCGATGATCCCGTCTCACGCGGCTACCTCAACGGGCAGGTTCCGCAGGCAGTCTATGCGATCAACACGAGGCAGGACGTTCAGCGGTTCGAGAACACTCTGAATACTTCCTACCAGCCGTTCTCGTGGCTGACCGCCACGGCCGTAGCGGGTCTCGACTATCTGGATCGGTATGACAACGAAGTGATTCCGCCGAACATGGTGACGTTCGGATCGCTTCCTGACGGGCAGCGATCATCCAACCCCTACAAGATCTACAATTACAGCACGAGCGGCACGCTGTCAGCGAAGTGGGTGCCGTTTGGAGGGTTGACCACGACCACGAAGGTTTCGGGAGCGTTCAACAAGGAATTGATTCGCGGCACGCGCGCGTTCGGTGCGAAGCTCGTCGCGGGGACGAATTCACTCAGTGGCTCGACGGCACGCTTTGGGGTCGGCGAGACGAACACCGACAACAAGACGGTCGCCAAGCTGTTCAGCGAAGATCTTGCGTGGAAGGATCGCATGTTCCTGAGCGTCGCGGTGCGAAACGACAAGAACAGCGCATTCGGCCAGAATTTCGGCAGCATCACGTATCCTTCCGTGGCTTTCTCGTGGGTTTTGAACGAGGAAGGGTTCTATCCGCGGAACGACATCATGAATTCGTTCAGACTCCGAGCTGCCGTCGGCAGATCTGGTCAGAAGCCGACCTTCCGCGACGCGATCACATTCTTCAACGCTCAGACCGTCACTCAGGGTGGCACCGACGTAGCGGGAATTGTCGTCGGTGGAACCGGGAACCCGGATCTGAAACCGGAGAGGTCGAAGGAAACCGAGCTCGGGTTCGACGCCGGGTTCTTCGGCGAAAGAATTGGAGTGGAGCTCACCCACTACGACAAGCGAACCGACGACCTCCTCGTCGCCGTACCGCTCGCACCGTCTCTTGGGCTGACGGCAACGCAGTTCAAGAATCTCGGCTCGGTCAGCAACAAGGGATGGGAGTTCCTCGTAAATACGAAAGTACTCGACCTCGAGCGTGTAGGGTTCGATTTCACGGTTACCGGCGCGACGAACGACAACAAGCTGCTTTCACTCGGGCTTCTGCCGACTGGCACGCCGGTTCCGCCTGTGGTCGTGAGCACGCAGCAGCAGCATCGTGAAGGCCTCTCGCCGGGAAGCTATTTCCAGAGGGGAATCACGTTCACCGATACGAACGGCGACGGGATCATCGCCCGCTCCGAGGTCAAGCTGACCGATACGGCGGTCTACCTGGGCAATCCGCTGCCGCGCAAGCAGTACACGGTCTCGCCAAATCTGCGCATCGGCAGGTTCCTCCAGATTTCCGCTCTGTTCGATCACAAGGGCGACTACATGCTGTTTAACAATTCGCGGCGATTCCGCTGCAGCTTCGGCAACTGCCGCGAGGCGTTCGACAAGACGGCGTCGCTGGCCGACCAGGCAGCGAACATTGCGATTGCTCTGGGATCGGACGCGGGATACATCGAGGACGCCACGTTCACAAAGCTGCGGGAGCTGTCGTTCACGATCATGGGGCCGTCGGCGTTTGCGGAAGCAATGCGAGCGAGCACGGTGAGTCTCACGATCGCCGGCCGCAACCTCAAAACATGGACGGATTACACGGGGCTCGACCCGGAGATCAACTCAACCCCCGGCGCGAACTTCACCACGTCGGAATTCCTCACGCTACCGCCGACTCGCAACTGGACGGCGCGTATCAACGTGTCATTCTGAACCTTACCCGAG
>JALYJX010000433.1 GCA_030775065.1 Gemmatimonadota bacterium
AAGGTGAAGTGTCTAGGGTGGCGGCTCGTGCACTCGTTCGCCACCAGGCCTACATAGTTTCTTAGCTTAAGGCGTTAGGCGACATCGACTCTCTTAAGGCCGTTCGAAACTGGTTTCGGGTTGCTCGTAAAGCCGCTCAGTCGGGACGTATTCCAATTGCGAGCCGAAAACCGAAGCTTTCCGTACGATCAGATTGTATTTCCCATATAGTTGAGCCTCTGGAGATAGCGTTAGCGAAATCCGAGAAAAACTCCGCGCTGCTTCAGTAAGATTACAAGCGATCGCTTCAGTCTTCACGGTCAACCGGCTCCACGCGTCTCTTATTCTTCCTCGCGGACGATCGTGGCTGGAGCTGCGGACCGAACGGATTGGCGAAGCCACGGAGCCTAAAGCGCTCGGACCGTTGGCAACTGGTGCGTTCCATTCTATCTAAGAAGACCGTTGCTCACCCGCGGAATACGCGTAAAATTGAACGACCTCAATACGCAAATGATTCCATCTTACCGAGTCGTTATGAAACGGGGCTTCTTTCCGACACGCTGCATGCCGACCTCCTTTGCGGCAGGTTGAACACGTGACTGGGTGGGGTGAGGTCTCAAAGTGGCTGATCCGTGGTGGGAGACTGATGGGATGGATCGGAAACGCTATCTTGGCCTATGAAATCGGCATGAACGTCTACCAATTTCTCTCGCGCCCACATGCGTTTGGCGCGTCCGGACCGAGACCACCTGTCATTTACGACGAGGATCGCAACGGGCTTTGGCATCGTCAACCCGACGGCTCGTACCAGTTTGACGCCAGTGTGAGGATGCAGTGAGCGACGTAGTCGCGGGGCTCGCGCGGGTGCGTCTGCACAACGCAGACGGGAGCTTCCGCGAGAGCGAGCTGATCACCACCGCGGCTGCTCAGGACCTACACTCACGCTGCTTTTCAGCGATCCATTTCTTCCGTGGCAACCCTATTTTTCCTTTTAACAGGGTCTATCTCTCCAATCCAACCCACGGCCTGCCTGCCACGTGGTTCTCGGGCGATTACACGGACGTCACGATAGAGCATGTCTGAAGGCCTATGGCGATGAGCCATTTACCTACGGCGAGATCTTAAAAGGGCAGTCGCCGGGAAAAACGTCCAGAGACGATCGGTGTGTGGTCGATCGGACTCGTGCTTCCGGTTGGATTTGGTGATGCCTCGGGTTTTGCAAGGCTTGGTTTCCTTGGTGCGGGAGCGCGGCTGTCGTGACAGCATAGAGGACCTTTAGCATCCTGCCTGTCGCCTAACACACGCTGATGCTGACAAACGACTTCTGTTGCTCGCTTCGCTCGCTACTATATGATTCGTTTGCAGCATAACAACAGGCGTTGAGGCTGTAGAAAAAGCCTGATTTCATCGTGCACGGGCATGCGAGATGGCGCGGATTCGCTCGCGCGTCATCCCATGCCGTGCATGTATCGATTGGATACGCGGAAATCGCGCATGTTGCGTCGGGACGTGCTGCCCCTCGGCGTTGCCTTACGCTGCGTACCCGTGGTTGGCGAGCTTTTCGATGTTGTGGACCAGGCAGAAGAGCTTCCATTGCCCATCGACTTTCGTTCGCCCACGCAGCGTGAAGCGATCAAGCCCTTTGTTGTAGCGCACGTTCGCAAACACCGGCTCGACAGTCGCAAAGCGCTGCCCGTAGCGTGCCCGGCCCGCCGGCGAATCAATGCGCTGTTTCATCCGGGCCGTATGCGTCTCTGGTGCAGGGACGGCCCGGCCGCGGAAGAATGCGACCTGTCGTGCAATCGTTTTGTCCGGCGTCCGCAAGCATTGCGCGCGGAGCACGCAGGGCACACAATCACGCTTCGCGCCGCGAAAGTGCTCCGCGACGTAACCACGAGTCACGATGCTGCGGCCCGTGCGGTACAGGGACTTCCCCGCGGGACAGATACACGTGCGCGCCTCCGCATCATAGAGGAAATCACTTGGCTGAAAGATCGATTCGCTCTGCGTTACTTGGGATTTGTCGTACAGCGGATCCGGAGCGTTTTTGTGCCGGTCTTGCGTGGTGAAACGCTCGTCACGGCGACGCATGCCGTTGTCGGCAATGAGCGCCGGCACCCGCATCGTGGCGAGTTGCTGCAAGTTCGCCTCGCTGTGATAGCCCGCATCGGCTGCGATGATTGTCTGCTCGGCGAGCAGCTCCTGCAACGCCGTCACCACCGGCATGAGAAGCTCCTGCTCCGAGCTGGTGCCGTGGGCCTGCGCCTCGATGATGATCTGATGCTTGCTATCCACCGCCGTCACACCGGTATAACCCTGAATCACACCCTTGCCGGTGGCCATCTTGGCGCTCTCATTGTCGGTGCGATTGCTCTTCCGAATCGCGCCCTTCGCGCTACGACGCTCGTTGGGATGAGCCGCGAGCCACTCGCGCATTTGCGCGGCGTCCCGCTCCAGTCGCTCGATCCGCTTCACGGCCTTAGCCCCCGGGTCGGGCTCGACGGGCCTCCCGTCCGCCTCGCGATGGCGCTGGAGCATCGTCGTCGCCGCGGCTTCGAGCTTCGCGGCGTGCCGCTCGAAGTCCGCTCGCGTTCCGCTCCGATGCTTCGACGCGTTGCTTGGGAGCTTCACGCCGTCAATCGCAAACATCTCCCGGCCAATCAAACCTTGCGCGTCACAGATCGCGAGCACTGCCGCGAACACGTGCGCGATGTCGTCGTTCAGCGTGCTGACGAAGTGCGCGATCGTGGTGAAGTGCGGTGCGGTGTCACCGCAGAGCGCGATGAACGTCACGTGCTCCTGGCAGGCCCGTTCGATACCGCGACTGCTCACGATCCCCTGCGAGTACGCGAACAGCACCACCTTCAACAGCATCGCGGGCGGGTACGCCGGCGCACCGGTCTCGTCGTTCCGGAAGCGCGCATCGAAGTGGGACAGATCGATCGCGTGATCCAGCAAGTGATTCAGCGCATGCTCAAAGGTCCCGGGCAACAACTGCCGGTCCAGATCAACGGCAAGAAACCGCGGGTTGGTATCGATATACTTGTAGCGGGCCATGGAGTGCGCTCGTCCGAGAGAAAACAGCGATTCACCGACACACGATCCAACCGCTATTGCATGATGAGTACCGCGACAACACCATAGTCATGAGACTTTTTCTACAGCCTCGTTA
>JALYJX010000434.1 GCA_030775065.1 Gemmatimonadota bacterium
TAACCGGCGCCGCCGTGGCGGTCGAGCAGGCGTTCAACTGGATGGTTGAATCGGGGAAGATCCCAACGACTCCGGTAAAACGGCGTGTCGCCGCGATCAGTGTCGGAATAGTCGACGGCGAGCCGCGGCTCGATCTGGACTATGCGGAGGATGTGCGCGCCGAGGTCGACATGAACGTCGTGATGAGCTCGGCGGGCAGGTTTGTGGAAGTGCAGGGCACCGGCGAGAACGGCACGTTCGACCGCGCGCAGCTCGACGAGCTGCTGGAGCTGGCGATCTCGGGAATCAAGCGGCTCGACGCGGAGCAACAGGCGGCGCTTGCCGGCTGACCGCCCTCAGATATTGCTGGCCACGCGGAGCAGCGGAAAGCTTCGCGAGCTGAGCGAGATACTCCGCGATTTCGATCTGGACGTGATCGACGTCGAAGCCGCCGGAATCCCCTTGAGCGCCGATGAGGACGCAATCGAGAGTTTTCCGACGTTCGAGGAGAATGCGCTGGCGAAGGCGCGATACTTTCATGCCCAAAGCGGGGGAATGCCCACACTCGCCGACGACTCGGGTGTCGTGGTGGATGCGCTGGGTGGAGCGCCGGGAGTAATCAGCAAGAGATTTTCGGGGCGAGGTGATTTGAGCGGGACCGCGCTCGACGCTGCAAACAACGCGAAGCTGATGGCCGAGCTCTCGCGCGTTGACGCTGAAAGACTTGCGCGCGGTGATGGCGCTGCTCCCAGAACGGCACGGTATGTGTGCGTCGCGGCATTTGTCAGCTCGTCGGGTGAGCTGCTTCGCGACGGGAAGATCGAAGGCCGCATCATCGAGAATCCGCGCGGTGCCGGCGGGTTCGGCTACGATCCGCACTTCGAGTCGGCTGAATTGGAGGGAACTTTTGCCGAAGCGGACTGGTCTCTCAAGTCGAGAGTGAGCCATCGCGGGCGCGCGTTTCGCGCACTTTTGCCTGCGTTGCGCGAGCGTGGTTGGGCATAGTAGGTTGCAATCTCCTAGTCCTCGGGGCGTAGCGTAGCCCGGTATCGCGCCTGCTTTGGGAGCAGGAGATCGCTGGTTCAAATCCAGTCGCCCCGATTAAATGCCTGAGAGCTTTTCACTAGAATCAGTCGGCCTCTTCGTCGCATTCATTTGACCGGGAGTTCTGGCGCAGCAGGTGTATCGGCTCGTCATGCCAACTCGTCTTTTCGAGTGGAAGGAGGCGATTGGACCGGGGCTGTGCTGACGCCTTCTCGCGGTAGTCAAATGGACTGGCGGCTCTGGGCGGGGCTGCTGGTCGGCGTGTACGCCGTGGTTGGTTTGGTTGGCTTTCAGCGCACGCTCACGCCGGATGAGATCCGGCCGTTGCTGCTGGCTGCGGGACCATGGAGGGAGCAGCTCGAATTCGCGCGACAGGATCTCGTCAATACGCCGGCGTCGTATTTTCTCACACGGCTCTGGCTGCAGCTGGTCGGCCACACGGACACAGGCGCAAAGATGTTCGCGTTGCTCGTCAACGTGCCGACACTCGTGCTGTTCACTGTGCTCGCGCGCCGCATGACGTCGTACTGGCCGGTCGCGTCACTGCTGTGCGCCGCCGTGTACCTGCGAGTCGGCGGCACGCCCAACCTGGTGCGCATGTACGGGCTGCTGCTGCTGTGCATCGTCGCGGCAATCTTACTCTGGTTGCGTTGGCGCGAGCGGCCGAGCGCGGGTCTCCTCGTCGCTTGGCTCGCGCTGATGGTGCTCGCCGTGTGCATGCACGCATCCGCACTGCTCACGCTCCCGGCGTTCGTTATCGGCACCTGGCTGTACGGACCGGCGCAGCGGCTGTTCACCGTCGCAGCCGCGCTGGTTGCGCTCGCGCTCTTGCCCTGGTTGGTGTTTGTGGGCGACGTCTATGCGGACCGGGGATTGGACGCGAACGTGGACTGGATTCAGGATAATCCAACGAAGGCGGTCGCAGAGCTGCCGTTCCTCGTTCTCTCGGGTGAAGACCCCGGAGCGGACAGTCCCCTCGGCGAGAAGTACAGAACGCGTGGCATCCCCGCGACGCTCAAGTGGCTCGCGCTGCTGCTGCATGTCGCCCTTTTTACCTTTGCGACGCCGCGTCTGCTTGCGGCCGGACCACCGCACCGCGCGCGCGATGAAATAGCGCGTTCGTTCTGGACGGCCGCGTTGTTCGCCGCTGTTCCAGTCGCCGTGCTCTATCTGTTCTCGATCACCATTGCACCGGTGATGCACGCCCGTTATCTGCTCGTCGCGTTGCCCGGGTACCTGCTCCTGGTGACGGTGGCTGCGCGCCTGGGCGGTCAACCCGCTCGCGGCGTACTCGCGGTCATCGCGATCTGGATGCTCGGCAGCGCCGGTACCGCGCTCGCCCTCAACCTCGAGCCCACCGCCGCGCGTCGCGTCGTCGCGTTGCTCAACCGGGAGCTGTGTCCTTCGGATGTCGTCGTTGTCGAGCGCCACATGCCGCTTGGCTGGGAGATCCAGTGGGAATGGACGCGTCGACTAGGTCGTCAGGAGCCGTTAGTAATTCTGACAGTTGATTGGACGCCACATTGGTTAGGCGACATCGTACCCGGCGTGGACCTCGATAAGCTCGACGTGAGGCACGCCGAGCGTGTCTGGTTCATTCACCGGGACCATCGGCGTGTGCAGGAATTCAGGGGACACCTGGCCGAACAGGGATTCGAGCCGGCCCCCTTCGAAGGAGCGTTCGCTGCCGTGGACTTGTTCGAGCGGCCCGCGCGTGCCTCGTCCATACCCAGTTCGATCACCCAGTGAGGCCGCCGTCATAATCGCCCTTTGCCTCGTCCTGCAGCCCAGACGTAGCAAGCCGCTGCGCAGAGGCAAAGATCGCGTATGCAAACAGTGGCTTGGCGGTCGTCGTACGTGCCCGGCTCCTTCGACGCCGCTCATGAACCAGCGATGGAGGCGCTCGCCGGCTTGTCGTCCACCGGTGCGAGAAAAAACTCGCCCGACTCGGTCAGTGTCGCGACTGCAGTATCGTGCATCTCCTTTCGCTTCTGCGATCTTTGAGTGAGACGAAATAGAAGGACGATGCCGGCAGCGAGCGCGCCGAGTGTCGCAATTTCCCTCCATTGAGCAAGCCGCACCTCTGCCTCCGTGGTGGATGAGTCGTAATCGAGCAGGATGGCCT
>JALYJX010000435.1 GCA_030775065.1 Gemmatimonadota bacterium
TGCCTGAGCTGCGAAAGGACGAACTGCACCGCCAGATCGGTGACGTTCCAAAGCTGGATGTCGGTGGCGGCGCCGTAACGAATCGGGTTGAGCCGCCCGCCGGCGATCTCGTAGCTCCACAGCTCCGTGTGCTTGAGACCGGACGCCTCCACGGCTTCGCTCGTTCGACGAAGAGCCTCACGCAGCTCGTTCACGTAGGCCGCACGGGCACCATCGCGTGGGCGGCCGCTGCGATCCACGGACGCGTTTATCTCGCTCGCGAGGCCGAGCATGAAAAGGTTCACCTCGCGTCCCCAGACAACGCGCGGTGAATGGTACCGGTCTTTCTCGAAAGCCTCCCACACCGATGGTGAGGCGTGCGCGTCGTTCGCGACGAGCGGTCCGAGACGGTCAACGAACAAGCCCACCGGGTACGCGCGCATGAACGCCCGCACGTCACGCGTTGCGCGGTCGCGCGCAGCAGCAGACATGTCGCGCCGGTCCCGGAGAAGAAGCCATGTAGCCGGATCGGAATTCACAACAGGTATCGGCCGGCCCGCCGAGTCGAGCGACAGCGCGAGGAACTCCAGCGGCCGCCGGTCGGCTCCGCTCGAGGCGAGAACGCGCTGCCAGTGGGTTCGCTCTTCCGCCGGCAGTGACTGAAGCTTCCGCTGAACCGCGGGGCCAATATCTGACGCGGCCAGCGACACGACGAAATGGCGCGACGCTCCGTTCCAGTTCTCGATCGCACGCTGCAGCCGGGCGGGATCGCTGATGATGTCGGCTAGCGCGGTTCCGGCAATTGCCCCATTCATCCGGGTCCTTTGGGATTCACTGAATCCAAGTCCCCGGAATGCAGTGAGTATCCCGGAAATCGATTCGAGCGCTCGCGGCACCCAGATCGCGTTGATGTCCATCGCGAAGCGCCCGTTCGCGTATCCGACGCCACTGTCCCTCCAGCTCACCGAGCGCCAGCGAGTCGAGTCGATCCGTGGTGAGCCGACGAGATTCAGCACGGCAGGCTCGCGCCCGTAGGGGGCGGCGAGCTTCGATACAAGTGCCAGCTCCCGCAACAACAGCAGCACGCGTGGTCCTCTCCCATCGGACGAATCCATGAGGAAGGCGCGCTTGCGCGCTGACGACACAGCGGGATTAGCGAGATAGCGGGCCGCGAGCAGCGGCAGCTGGAACTCGTCGTCGAGCATGTGATAGTTCTCGCGGACCTTCTGCAGATTCACGAGAAGTGCGCGGGCGTTCGCGAGCGCGGTGTCGGCGGCCGCCGTCTGTCCGCCTCGCGCGAGACGCAGATGCTCTTTCACGTGTGCGTTGTACTCGACGCTATTCTCGCGGATCGCCTGCCCGCCCAATGCCTCCTCATGACTCACGTCGCCAGCGGGGCCGAGCTTCCGCAGCACACTGGCGATGACGTGCTCCGACATGGCGTTCGACCAGATCGGCTCCATCATCAGGGCGGTCATCATCATGTCGCGGCCGAAATACGTCGCGTAATTCGGCAGTCCGGCCATCAGCTTCTCTCTGGAGCTGAGTGTCTCGACCATGAGTGCCTCGCGCTCGAGACGCCGGTAGCGCTCGACGGCTCCGATCGATGGGGTAAGGACGGCCGAGCCGGAAACGGGATACGCGTCGGCGCGCGCCTTCGCGAGAAACCGGAGAAACTCGGGGTTGAATATCTCCGTTCGCGACAGGGGCGTTAGCGACGGCGCATCCGTCGACACCTGAACGGTGAATCGGATCGGTGCCCCGCGTGTTGCGTGGATCGACACGACCGGGCCCGCGACAGTGAGCGTCGCATTTGACGGATCGACAGACAGATCGAGCTCGAGACGAGTCTGACCGTCGAGTGCGGTCTGCGAAACCCTGGCACCCGGGCTCGACCGCATGGTAGCGCCGCGCGCAACGATCACCGGGTGGAGCCGTGCGCGAAGCATCGACACATCTCTTACGCGCAGCATCCGGAAGTGCCGATCACGTTCGGCCGACGGCAGCTGCGCAAGATTCTCGATCAGCTCTTCCTGCTCCGGCAGACGAAACGTTGGCGTCGCGTATGGTTGGAGGTGCCGGCCCGAGTACTGGAGATCACGCTCGACACGCATGGAGCCGAGGAGGATCCAGCCAATCTCAACTCTCGGTGCATTGGCAACGAGAGTGTACTCGATTGTACGGTGTCTGCCGGGCTGTTCTAACGTCCAGTGCGGCGCCGTTGAGATTGTTGCCGTCTGCGACGCGAATTCGAGCCGAATTGGCTTGCCGCCTCCATCGCGAACTGTGAAGCCAACGCTCTCATTTGCGGCGTCGGCCAGAAGATTGACGACGCGTCCGCTCTTCGTGTCGAGATAAATCTGGACGACATTCCCCATGGCATCGCGGAAGAAACGCGTCTGATAACCCTGGTACGAAGCGGGATGGTCAAGGCCACGCTCGGGGAAGGCGAGTACGGGCGCGATTGTGCGCGTTTGCGTCCAACCCGCTCGCGCGCCGAATGCTGACAACACCAGCATCGCGGCGGCCAGGCTTCGGAATTTCATCGTCAGTATCATTATGCGTTCTTCCCCTGATCATTTCTTAACGAAAGCTCATCGGCAGCAATGGGAATAGCGAGCGGGCGCACGACCGTCAAATGGATAGCCGGTTCAGCTTGGGATTCGTTTGTGAAAAGCGCATCGCCGCCTCCGCGCTCACGCGAACATGGAACTGGCGTCCAGGGAGCGCAACATCCCCGAGAGACACAATCTCAGCTATTAGGGGTATAAGCAGCGGTTCTGCAGGAGGAGGGATGCGGGCAACGTGACGCACTCGAAAGAAGAAGCGTCGATCACGCAACGCCACGACCGCCGCGAACCCGCTCGACGGTGGATGAGTCACATGATCATCGCGACCGGAGGTCTTCTTTTTGCTCTCGTCGTCGTCCCTCTGTGGCTACGCGAGCGAAACCAGCACCTGCGCGAGCGAGTCGCCGACGTCGCACTCCCCGCACGCACCGCCCTGCTTGAAGTTCAGAACGCCTTTGCGTCAGAGGTGGCCGCAATACGCGGATTCCAGCTAACCGGCGACGAAGCGTTTCTCGATGATTTTCGCACGGGCTTGAAGAAGGATCAACAGGCATCCCAGCGGCTGCGCGTCCTCGCTGGACAGCTC
>JALYJX010000436.1 GCA_030775065.1 Gemmatimonadota bacterium
CGTTTGGATAGATCCTCGATCGGGCGCCGATGCGGACCCCATCGCCGATGACAGCATGGGCGCCGATCCAGACTCCATCCCCGAGCTGCACACCACGACCGATTATCGCGTACGCGTCGAGCGATACGGCGCTTCCGATTCGTGCACCATGCCCCACTCGCGCGCTCGCGTGAATTGCCGGCGTTCGGTCGGGCTCCGGGTAGAACTTCGGCAGGAGGGCGAGCAGAGCTTCGTGCGGCTTGGCCACAACAATGAGTGACGGCGCGTTGCTTGGTGAATCGGCAAGCTCGGCAGTTGCGAGAACCACCCCAGCCCGCGTTTCCCGCAGCAGCGGCGAATACCTTCCCGCCGAGAGGAAGGTGACATCATCCGGGTTTGCTCGATCGATCGGAGCGACGCCGCTGACCATCGTCGCCGGATCGCCGCGGAGCTCGCCGCCGATTATGCCCGCAATGTCACCAGCGGTGAGAGTGCAAGCACGCTCACCGCCGAGAGATGTAGAACCGGGATTGGATTGAATCACCGATCCGGGGGGCGCGACACTCCAGTAGGCCTCGGGGTCATCGTGGCCGGCGAGGCAACAGGCTTGGGTGCTGCCTTGACGCGGGCAAGGACTTTCTGGGTGATGTCGAGATTCTTGTCCGCTGCGACGATAATGCTCGTCTGGGAGCCGACATCGAAGATCATCGCATAGTTGTCCTCGGTGCGCACCGCCTCGATGATCTTCTGAAGCTGCTCCATTATCGGCCGGACGAGCTCGGCCTGACGGGACTGCATCTGCTCGTCGAGCTGCCGCGCTCGCGTTTGATAATCAGTCTCCCTGGAGCGGATCGACTTCGCGCGAGTCTCGCGAGTGGCGCTGTCGAGCCTGGGCGCCTCTTTGTCGAAATTCGCCGCGAGCAGCTGAAGAGAGTCGCTCATTCGCTGAAGCTGGGCCTGGTAGGCCTTCACTTCATTGTTGAACTGCGCCTCTGCCTCGGCACGTCCCGGCGCCTGCGCCAGAATCGCAGCCGAGTTCACGTATCCGAATTTTGGCGTCGCTTGCGCGGCAGCAGCGCTACTCGCGACGGCCGTCAAGACGAGTGCGACCACGGTCGCACGAATTAAACCACCCATGTAAAACTCCAATGTTAGAAGATCTGACCCAGTTTAAAATGCAACTTCCAGCCTGGGGCGCGGCGTCCAGCCGTGTCCAGGCGATCGAATCCATACCCTAAATCGAGACCGATTGGTCCAAGCGGACTGACCAGGGCCGCCCCAACGCCCGCGCCCCGGAAAAGCCGGGTGGGATCGAACTCGCGCGGATGACCCCAGACATTACCAGCCTCGAAGAATGTATTGAAATAAAGCATCTGGTTCACGCGAAGTCCCATTTCGGCAGTGCCCGTGAAGTAGGCATTTCCGAACGACGCACGGCCCGCGCGCTGTCCTTCGGCGGCGAACGCATCGTAACCCGCGGGCGTGATGGAAAACTCATCGTATCCGCGAAGCTGCTCTCCGTACTGTGTTCCTCCCAGTGTGAACGACTGTGAGTAGAAGAACGGACCCGGATTCCCAAAGAGCGCGCCGGCTTTTGCAGTCAGTCCGAGAACGATTGCCATTGGCTCACTGCCGAGCCCTCCGCCCCCGATCGTGCCGATTGGAACGTACGACCGGAGCTCCGTCGTGTACCGCTGGAACGCGGCGGTGCCTCCCAGTGGACCGCCATTGAACTGCGCCGTGAGCGTCTGCGAGCCGCCCTCAGCGGCGAAAGGCAAGCCGACGCGTGTATCGTGTGAGCCGGTGATGCCAAGCGTGGATCGGAAGCAGCTCGAGCACTCGTCGGCTACTGTCCCGAGGAGCCCTTCGTCGCCATACCTCACCGCCTCGCCACCGTAAGACACAAGGAATCGGCTGTAGAGCGACCACGGCACCGGAAATCCAACCTGCACCTGACCACCGGTGCGGGTAGCGCGGCCCAGCTCGGCAAAGCGAAAGCGCGACTGCGTGTGGTACGCGGTGACGCTGCCCGAGAACCGGGTCTGGTTGATGTTGGGATCCGTGTACGTCGCATTGAAGTCGTTGATGTACTTCCCGAACTGATACTGAAGCTGCGCCCGCTTGCAGCGTCCAAGCAGGTTCGGCTGATCGAGGCCGATGAAGCCGCCCACTCCAGTACCCTGCCCCGTGGACGCCCCGAAGTTGACGTTGCCGGTCCGCTTCTCCTTGACGTTGAAGATGATGTCCACATCGCCCTGCTCTCCGCTTGGACGAGTCTCGGGCGCTGGCATCGGCGTCTCGAAGAAGTTCAGGTTTCCGATGTTCTGATAACTGCGAAGGAGATAGCCTCGATTGAACACCTGCCCCGGAGCCAGAACGATCTGCTCACGGATGCACGATTCGTAAGTGAAATCATTTCCCACGATGTCGATGCGATTGACGATGGCCGGAGCGGCCTCCTCGATTTCCCACCGCAGGTTGACAGTTCGCACAGTGTCGCCGCCCGGCAGTCGCTCGACGATCGGCCGAATGCGCGCGTAGATGTAGCCCTCGTCGCTGTAAGCATCGCGCAGCTTGCTTTCGGCGGCTTCCCATTTCGTCGCGTCGAACGTGTTGGGCGGATTGCGATACGAGCGACGCACGAGCCCCATTGCGCGCTGAGTGATCGTTGCCGACTGCACGCCAAATGGATAGTACTGCTGTACTTCCTCTGTAGAAAACCGCTTGTTGCCGATTACCTCGAAGCCGCCGATCCGGTATCGCGGGCCTTCGACGACGGTGAGATCGATGACCGCCTTCCCGGCATCGCGGTCGATTATCAGAGAATCGTTCGTGATCCGGAAGTCGATGTAGCCTCTGCTCGCATAAAGGCCCGGTATTTTCTCAGCGAGATCAGTTGCGTACTTGGTGTCGTCGAATTCTCCAGCCCGGAACCAGAGGAATCCCTCGGGCTTGGACTCCATCACACCGGCGATGTCGGCGGCCTTTACGTTCCGGTTGCCTGTGACCTTGAGTCCGGAGATTGCCAGCCGGCGTCCTTCCTCAACGCGGAACGTGATGGCGATCTTGTCGCCTGTAACAGCACTGTCGACGTGTATCCGGGCGAGGTAGTAGCCTTTCGCTTCGTAGAGCGAATCGGCGCGCTCGACTG
>JALYJX010000437.1 GCA_030775065.1 Gemmatimonadota bacterium
CCTCGGAGGCGCCGGCGATCTCCGGATGCTGCGATCGGGCCCACTAAGGGGCGCTCGACGGATTGCGAGACATCTCTGGCGCATGTGCTTCGCGCTCTTCATCGCCGCGCTGTCGTTCTTCATCGGACAGTCGAAGGTGATTCCCGAGCCGATCCGGATCCTTCCCCTGCTCGCGCTGCCGGTGCTCGCCGTCCTCGTGACGATGTTCTACTGGCTCTGGCGCGTACGTATCAGACGGAACCTCCGTGGGATTATCAGGAAAGGCGTTCCTGACGTTGCCGTGATCACCCCCAACCCGTGAGGACGCACTCATGACCCGCAGAACGAACGCAAGAATTGCCGGAGTCACGTTCCTCGTCTACATCGCAGCCGGGATCACCAGCCTGATCATTGCCGGCCGGGCATCCGGCACGGAAGGGATCGCTGCAAAGCTCGCTGGTTACGCACAGCACGCAACTGAAGTCCGCGTCGCGTTCCTGTTCTCGCTGCTCGCCTCCTTTTGTGCCCTGGTGCTGGCGGTGACACTCTATGCGATCACGCGCGACGAGGATTCCGATCTTGCAATGTTCGGCCTGGTTTGTCGCGTTGGCGAAGGTGTGAGCGGCAGCCTGCCGGTGATGCTCGGGCTACTCTGGCTCGCGACGGCCACCGGACCCGATGCGCCTGACAAGGCGACCGCGCACACCCTCGGCGCGTTCCTTCAGAAGGCCGGAGGCTGGCAAACGCTCGCCAGCGCAACACTTTTCGCCGTGGGCAGCACAGCGTTTTGTTGGCTTCTTCTTCGTGGCCGGATGATCCCCGCTGCACTTGCGTGGCTTGGCGTCGCCGCGTCGGTCCTGCTCGTGGCGAGCCTTCCCTTGCAGCTCGCCGGATTCTACAGCGGCCGGTTCTTCGACTTCATCTGGGCGCCGATGGCTCTGTTCGAGGTGGCGCTCGCCGTCTGGCTGATCACGAAGGGAGCCGCCATACCGGCGACGTCACGGCAACTGGTCACCTAAGCGACCCAGCAGCTCGCAGACTAGCGAGCTGCCGATAGCGCCTCGATGTATTCAGGTGGGAGTCGTACCGCCTGCGCGACGGCAACGACCTTTCTCACTACGGTTCTCGCGGTGTCGCCCTCGCCTGCCTTGATCAGCGCATCGCGCGCGCGGATGCCGGCCCAGACATAAGTCGTCGGAACGTTGGCCGACGCCTGATCGACCCAGTGTCCAAGCCGGGCCAGCGTGTCAGGTGCTTCATAAGCCTTCCACAGATCAGCCGTTCGGCGCACGTCGACGAAGCGATCGCCAATCTCGACGGTGTCGGCTCCCGGAACGATCGGATGATCAACGAGCCGTTCGACCAGACCCTGTGTCATCAGATACCTGTCGAGACCCAGCTTTCTCGCGTTGTTAGCGAGCGAGAAATAGATCGGCCGCTCTGGAAACGTGTCCTTGATGAGACGGAGCGTGACGATCTGCTCGCGGTCGATGAATCCGGGCCCAACCGTCGCGACGATTTTGTCTTTGCGAAAAATCTGCGGCTCGCGGAGCTCGATGTAGGGCGGAATGGTATCCGCCTCCTCAAAAGTCATTTTCAGCGGAGGCCCTTCAGGCTTGGTCCAGTTTTTACCGCGAAAGATCGCAGGGCCCTTCTCCGCTTCATATTCCCGCACAGGCCGGCGAATGATCTGACGAATCGACCAGTCGATGTTCAGGTGCATCCCGACGAGCACCATTACGTCCTTGCGAGTCCCCTCGACTTCCTGAGCATACCACAGCGGATATGTATCGTTGTCGCCATTCGTGATGAGAATCCCGTATGGCTCGACGGAATTCAGAACGTCGGTTGCGTAATCGCGAGTAAACGTGTCTCCTCGATGATTAGCCGCCTGATAGTTCGCAAAGAGGGGAACCAACGCCACGAGAAGAACCGGCGCCGACAATATCCACGGCCGACGCGCCTCACTGGAACACGGGAAACGCTCGGCGAGTGACGCCCACACGTAAGCAAGCCCCATCGCAGCCCAGATTCCCCACGCGCTGAAGCTCCAGATGTAGAAATAGTCCCGATCGCGCACCTCGCGGGCGACAGTGTCGCCAAGCTCCGGCGACTGCGACCAGCCGTACTTGAAGTTCATGTAGTAGATGAGCGCGAGCGTCAGCGTGAACATGAGAGGCCCGAAATACACGAACGTCTGGCGACTCGACTTCCAGTGGACATAACCGCCAAGCAAGCCGAGCGACAGAAACAGCACGGCCAGCATGGCCTGCAGCGGCGCCCTCTCGCCGTACGCATCGCGCAGCCACTGCCATTTGAAGTACAGCCACCACGTGGAAACCTGCGTGGTGAACGGCGCGAACCTCTCGAGCTTGTCGCCGTATTGCTCCCGATTGATGTTGTACATCAACCTGTCCTTCGTGAGCTTGCTCAGCGTGCAGTCGACGGCGATTTCAGTGACGCAGCCTGTCGTCTCGCCCTGATTGATTGTCGGAAAGTGCGCCGATCGGATCGGCTGGTACAGAAAGGGCGTGAGCCCGAGAGCAAGCATTGCAATCCCTTTTCCCACCAGCCGCCAATCGAGCAGGACGCGCCATCGGGTCGCGAGCACCGCGAGCCCAACGGCCGGCAACACAAGGAATCCCGCCGGGTGGTTCGTGTATCCCAGGCCGAGCAGAAAAAGAATCAGAAGGAGCTTTCGATTTGCGCGCGGACCTCGGCTGTCGTCGATCCAGGCCAGCGTAAGCCACGAGACGACCGCGAAGAACAGAAGCGAGACAGTGTAGACTTTCTCGTTGACGACGCTCTGGTTCCACACCGTGAACGCCGTGCCGCCGATCAATGTGGCGAGCGAGGCTACTGTAATTCTCTGCCACCGTTCCTCGAGCCAGCTCGACACGATGCGCTCCGTCACCAGGAACCAGATGCCGGCCGATGCTGCACTCGCGACCGCGGCCAGCGTGTTGATGTGTTGAGCATAGCTGCCCGGCAGCGGCAACTGCGCAAAGGCATTGGCGATGAGAACGAAGAGAGGGTTGCCAGGCGGGTGAGGCAGGCCGAGCACCTTGACTGCGGCCATGTATTCGCCGGTGTCCCACATCCATGTGGACGGTGAGATGGTCGCGAAGTACAACAGGAACATGGACGCTG
>JALYJX010000438.1 GCA_030775065.1 Gemmatimonadota bacterium
CCCGTAGGCCGTGAGGTAGGCAGCCGGCCGGAACGGACCGACGACCTCGGCCTGCACGCCGGACGCGTACACGGCGAGCAGCACGCCCACTGGCACGCCGAGCAGGATCAAAGCATTGAGTACGAAGGCAGCGAGGAGTCGTCCCCCCAGGTACTCGGCCTTGCTGACGGGGGCGGTATAGGTGAGTGGATGCATCCCCGTCTCCACGTCGCGCGCCCCCGCCTCGCCGGCCACACCTGCGGCTACCACGAACCAGAACAGGCTGGCGAACACCGTGACGCTCGCGATGATGAACGGCGAGTTGATAAAGAAATCGGCGTAGAGCGCATCGGCGAGGAAATTTCCTCTCACGAACAGGAACGCGACTACGACCAGGGCTGCGAAATAAAGCCAAGTCGAGAGACGGCGTACCTGGTAGGCGAGCTCGAAGCGAAAAATCTCCCGGAGCTTCATTGCGGGACTGCCGGCTCCGGGTGCTCACGGCGCCGGCCGATGTGACCCGCCATCGTGCTGAAGTAGACGTCCTTGAGGTCGGGCTCGGCGGGCTCGAAGCCGGTGCCCGGCGCCGTGTCGCTGAAAACGTGCACCAGGGTGCGCCCTGAAAGGAGCTTGGTCGAGATCACTGCGTGCTCTCGTTCCAGCTCAGGGAGGTCTTCCTTCGAGACCACGCGGCGCCAGATGCGGCCACGGAGGTCGTCGACCGCGCTCAGCGGCTCGGCCTCGAGCAGAATCTCCCCTTCGTCGATGATCGCCATCTTCGTGCAAAGCTCACTCACGTCCTCGACGATGTGCGTGGACAGGAGGACGACGCTGTTCTCGCCCAGCGCGCTCAACAGGTTCAGGAATCGTACGCGCTCAGACGGGTCGAGCCCGGCCGTGGGCTCGTCCACGATGAGGAGTTTGGGGTTACCGAGGAGGGCGATGGCGACTCCAAAGCGCTGCTTCATGCCGCCCGAGTAGCCACCCAGCTTCTGCTTGCGTACCTCCCACAGGTTCGTCTGACGGAGGAGCGCTTCTACGACCTCCTTGCGCGCCTGGCGCTCGGCGATGCCTCTGAGCAACGCGAAGTGATCGAGCAGCTCCTCCGCACTCACCTTCGGATAGACGCCGAACTCCTGAGGCAGGTAGCCGAGCGTCTGGCGCACTTTGTCCTTCTGCTGCACGACGTCGATGTCGCCCAGGTGAATGGTGCCGGTGTCCGGCTCCTGGAGTGTGGCGATGATGCGCATGAGCGTGGACTTGCCCGCGCCGTTGGGCCCGAGCAGTCCGTACATCCCCGCCGGGATCGTGAGGCTAACGTCCTTCAGCGCTTGCACGCCGTTCGGGTATGTCTTCGAGATGTTGCGGATGTGGAGTTGCATGCTCAGACTTCCCGTTGGAGCGGGAATTCCGGGATCGCGGGATCATGACTCGTGTTCATTCTCGTCTCCCGGCTACGTGGTTGCGATCGGATAAAGTACTTTGCAACATAAAGTTAGAGGGAACCGAGCGCAAGGTCGTACGGAGCCGGGGATCCAGCGACTTTCGAGCGGGTGTGGTGGGGGTGTGTTTCTTCCTGCAAAGTGCAGCATTGATGTCGGGAAACTCCGGCACCGACACGCGGTTCCCTTACAGTCCGGCAGAATGTAGCGGTTGGTTAGTGTATTGACCTGCCTCGGGAGCATGAGGTCGCTGGTTCAGATCCAGTCGCCCCGACTTCTATACGAAGCCCCTTCCATGCTTTGCATTGCGGGGTTTTTTGGTGTCAAACTTCGGGGGTGAGGTTGGGGGTGAGTCTGCCCTCTGGGAGTTCCCGACTTCACACTAGTGTGAACTTCCCGAGCGAGCTTGAATGAGCCGTCCTAACTTAGGACGCAGGGTAATGAAGACTCCTGTCACAATTGACCTCCACTTCCGTGGCCGCCACAGCTCTTGACTACGCTCCATGACAAACGACCCCAACTAAATCATTTAGTTGGGGAACCGTTGAGGGCTACACCACCTAAACTCATAAGTGTCACTCTAGCGCTCTGTTTGCCAGTATTTGGCATATTTCTGATCTAGTTGACACCCGGCGACGCGACGGTTAGTGTCATACCGAGCGCCCATATTCCAAAAACTGGTAAATGTTGACTATGCATGACACTTTACAGCGTACTCGATCTTTGCCAATTGGTTTGGCTCCCCTGGTGGAGCTATTAGAGCTTGAACGACCAACTCTCGTCACGCTCGAGCAACTGGCCAACATGTTAGGACAGCTTGGGATTAAGACAGCTCCCAGCAAAGCCGTCCAGCGACTAGCGCAGCGTGGGTGGCTCTTGCCAACCGGAATAACGGGAGTCTATGAGTTCGCACCTGGGGAAAGGGCTGGCCCGATCTCGAACGGAGACGCGCTGCTGACGCTTCGTGCTGCGGTCGCAAGGATTCCCGATCTACCAGTCGCCGCCGCACTAGGAACCGCGTTGTCACTCCTAAATATTGCTGATCGCGGCCCTGATATCCCCGAAGTCGCATTCGCAAAGGGACCGAAGGTGACCAAGGTGCCGTCGGCGATTCGCCGCACCTACCGCGTATTGCGTTTCAACTGGAAACTCCCCGTCGATATGTTGCAAGGTGCTCCCGTGCACCGTGCAGCGACCGTACTCGTCCATGCGGCTGACCGGCCAACTGACGTTCGAAGCTGGGGTGGCATGCTTGAGCTCCTACCAGCGATAATAGCGGCCGCACCGCTTGACGAGATCGCGACAGAGATAGGCGGCCGACCCCATGCGACCAAGATTCGCCTTGCTTACCTCACCGAAAGCATCGCGCCTGGGTTGGGTGAGGCATTGAAGATCAAGCCTGCGGGCAAAGTGTGGTTCGGCCCACGGCGGCAACTCCGTCGGCATGATGCACGTTGGAATGTCGCGGACACGATTCTACCCTTCGCACCGTATGAGATTCTGACTTGACAAGCAAGATGTCCAGGCCATGGCAAGTTCCGGAATGATTGGCAATGAGCACAAGCTAACGCCTGGCTATGTGCGACGTCACATTCCACCAAAGTCCAAGCTCGGCCTCCAAGTCGCTATCATCGATATCGCTCAAGATTTCCTCTTAGCTCATCTCGTTG
>JALYJX010000439.1 GCA_030775065.1 Gemmatimonadota bacterium
GCGGTGCGCCCGGCGTACCGCTCCGCTTGCATTTTGACGACCTGATTTGCACGCGCGCCCCGCATGAACGTTTTGATCGACGGCAGCTGCCGGCCCGTCATCGGACATCGGGGCAATCGTGCGTACGCCCCCGAGAATACAATTGAGGCGTTCGCCCAGGCCGTGGCCGCAGGCGCCGACGCAATCGAGCTCGACGTGCACCTATCGGCTGACGGTGTCGCGGTGGTGTTTCACGATCCCCATGTTCGACGCACTACAGATGGCGCCGGCGATGTCGAGCGCCTCACATTCGACGAGCTCCGAAAGCTCGACGCGGGAGCGCGCTTCACCCCGGACAGCGGCAAGACGTATCCGTATCGCGGGCTCGGGCACCGCATTCCCTCACTCGAGGAAGTGCTCGAAGCGTTTCCGGCTACGCCTACACTCATAGAGATCAAGACTCCAAACGCCGCCGAGGAAACTCGGCGAGTTATCGAGAGTCGTCAGGCCGTGCAGCGAGTGGTGGTGGACAGCATGGAACCGGCTGCGCTCAGGCCGTTCACGGATTCGGCGATAGCGCTGGGTGCTTCGCGCTCGGATGTGATGCGCCTCATGGCAGAGCTTATTCTGAAGCGCCCATTGACGCCATTTACATACAAGGCGCTGTGCGTCCCACTGCATTACAACGGGATTCCTATCCCCGTCCGCCGGTTCGCACGTCTCGCGCCGGAGCAGGATTGCGTCGTTCACGTCTGGACGGTCAATGACACGAGAGTCGCAACGGATCTCTGGCTCGCGGGGGTAGCAGGGATCATCAGCGATGATCCGGCGGCCATGCTCCGGGCGAGGGCCATGCTGCCCCGCTGACCAATCCGATTGCCCGTCAACGTCCTCCCGCATTGAGTCGCCGGAGCACTTCTCCAAGACGCTGAATCTCCTGACCGTACGTCGCCCAGTCTCCTGATCGCTGCGCGGACATCGCACGCTGATAGTGATCTTCAGCCTCCCGGAGGAGTGAGGCGCTCACGGCCGGCGCTGCACTCCCGGCGGGTGCGCCCGTAGTGGCGGATGGCGCCGGTGCTGCTCCCGGAGCGGTCAACGGTCCCGCTGTATCAGCCGCCTGAGCTACGGCTGCACCCGACTGCGTCGCGATTGTCCCCTGACCGCTGAACAAGCGCGTCAGTCCACTCTCGAGCGTCTCCGACATCACCACCCGGTCCTGGAACGCGACCACGACGCGCTTGAGCTCGGGAATAGTTCCGCCCTCCGCGCGAAGGTAGATCGGCTGCACGTAGATCAGCGCCTCCTCAACTGGGATGACGAGAAGCTCTCCCTTTATGACCTGCGACCCGCGCTGGTCCCATAGCGTGAGCTCGCGGGCGATGTCAGTGTCCTGGTTGATGCGCGAGGATATCTGCAGCGGACCGTACACGAGACTCTGCTTCGGAAAGCGATAGACTCTGAGATGACCGTAGTTGGCGCCGTCGTTTCTGGCGACCATCCACGCGGCGAGGTTGTTCTTGCCGCGCGGCGTGAACGGCGCCATGTAGATGTACTCTGCCTCCTTCTCCTCAGGGAGACGCATCACGAGGTGACGCATGAATCGGTCGTCCTCCTCCTTTTGGCCCGGAGTGGCGGGAATCTGCCACTGGTCCTCGCGATTGTAGAACGTCTTCGGCTCGTCCATGTGATAGGTCGCGTACAGCTCGGTCTGGACGCGGAAGAGATCGCGCGGATAGCGAATGTGTGCACGAATGTCAACGGGCATGGCCGACAGCGGCTTCATGATCCCGGGGAATATTCTCGCATATGTACGAATCAGAGGGTCGGAAGGATCCGCGACGTACGCTGAGATTGTGCCGTTGTAGGCATCGACAGTCACCTTGATGCTGTTGCGCATATAGCTCGTGCCGTCGTCGAGTCGCTGCGAATAGGGATAGCGATTGGACGAGGTGAATCCATCCACTAGCCAGTAGAGCTCACCCTTCGAATCGATGACCAGATACGGATCGGTGTCGAACCTTATGAAAGGGAGTGCCTGCCGAACCCTTCCCTGGATCTGCCGGTTGTACAGGACGCGGCTATCACTGCTGATGTCTCCCGAAAACAGGATGTTGAGCGCCCTGAAGCGCATCGCCAGGAGTGAGCGTTTGATGAATCCGCCAACACGGACACCGCCGGTCCCTTTGTACCTCGTGTAAACGTCCTCATTCCCGGAGGGGTAGTCGAACTCCGGCTGACTGGTGTTGACGAACACATGCTCGTCGGTGAGCTCGGCGAAATAGAGCTGCGGCCTGGTGACCTTGAGCGAGACAGTCGACACCGGAGGAAGGTTCTTGATGTAGAGCACCGGAAGACCTTCGACAGTCACCTCATTGACCGGACCAAGCGTCAGCCCCAGCCCGTGTGTGAAGGTCAGGTGCTGATTGATGAAAGTGCGCTTCGGGAGTGAAGCCACGTTGAGCTCGCGGGGCGAGAGAAGCACCTGCCGGTAGCGGCCGTCGATGACGTACCTGTCATCGTCTACCGAGACGAAATCGTAGTATGTGCGAATTTCCTGGAGCTGCGCGAATGTCTGAAGCAGCGGAGCGCGATCCCAGAGCCGTACGTTCTGGATAGTCGCCGCGTTCGCGCGGATATCCTCGAGGCTCAAGCCGGCATCGCCCGTGAGGTCGCGCGTCTCGACATTCGCCAGACCCCATGCCTGGCGGGTGGCGTTGATGTGGTTGCGCAGCTGCGGCAGCTCGCGTGTGAGCTCAGTTGGCGCGACGACAAATCGCTGTACGACGTACGGGTAAATACCGCCCGCGAGAATCGACACGATGACATAAGCAGCAGCCCCGACGAGCGTGAACCATACGATTCTGCCGCGAACCATTCCGTAGATGACGAGGCCGATGGCGATAATCGCGGTTCCTGCGACAGCGTGAAGCGCAGGCAGCTTCGCGTGAATATCCGTGTAGCTCGCGCCAACAAGCGGCCCGGTGTTGGAATAAAGCAGCTCCGGAATTCGAACGAGCCAGATGTGGAGCGCGGTCAGAAGGAGGTACGCGACGAGCAGTGCGGCGGCATGGCGATCGGCGGGTGACGACAGGGTGATCC
>JALYJX010000440.1 GCA_030775065.1 Gemmatimonadota bacterium
GCGGCAATAATGCCTCCGGACACGAACCTGTCGGCCTCCGCAAAGACTAGCGGAGCCGACTGCGTTTGACCGCAGGCGCCGGGTCCGCACGTGAGTGAGAAATTATACAGCACATCCAGATCGCGCGATCGTAGACGGATGCCGGCAGTCGGCGACCACTCGATCCAGTCTTCGCGCTGAGTGCGGAACGTTCGCTGCACGTGATTGGCCTGCTGCAGTCGGTAGTTGATCGCGTAAAGCCCCAGGCCCAGTTGAAGGCCGAGCGTGCTGCCCTCCCGGATCGCGATCTCCTCCCCGAGGCCAAGGCGGAGTTTGACATTGCTAAAGCGGAAGCTGTTGTCAACCGTTCTTGCGCCGGCCACAATCGTTCCGCCGCCGACGACGGCGGTATCCTTCGCGGCGTCTGCCCAGGTCTCGGCAAACATCGGCTCATAGATCAGGTCTGCGGCGAACGACGTTCCGCGCACTGAACGTCCAATTCCTGCGCCTGCGTTGAAGCTGTAGGTCGTGCCCGGATCGCGCGGAATGTTCTGAATGACGTAGTTCGGAATCTTGGGGTGCGACAGGCGATTCACCGTGCCAAGCCAGCCCAGACGCCAACCCCGAGATCCTACAGGCCGCGTGTACTCGCTGTGCAGACCCCAGATGCGGGTTCGATCTTCGTTGTGCTCGGTACGCTGCTCCGAAATGTTTTGGCGAGCGAGGGGATCCCAGCGCCACGTCGTAAACCTCACGTCGTGCTCCATACCAGTGCGGCCGTGCAGCAGAAGAACTTCGAGCTGCCGATCCGCGCCAAATTCCTTCGTTACGCCGAATCGAAAATCAGCGAGCCCGCCGGATTGATCGATGCGATCGCTGCCGCCGTAGAGAAGATCAACGCCGTCGATCGCGTCGAGTACCGCGAGCTGAACTCCAAAGCCCACGCTTGTGGACGGCGTCACACGCCGAGCGATGGATCCGGCAGCATACTGGTTGAATGCCGACCGATCGCTCGTCGACAGATTCCAGGTCGGTCCGGCGCGATCCAGCTGCTGGAACGTAAACAGCCCCGTCGCGGACCAGGCTCCCCACGATCCGCTGCCGCCAACCGGCAGGCTTCGTCCACCGCCCCTTCCGCCTGAGACACTATGGAAATACGGAGCGCCAAAGAAATGACCGGCGCCGATGCGCGTTGCTTTGGATGGATTGACGAACGGATCCAGAAGCGTGTCGTCGAGCGCAATCGTTGCGCCGGCCATGCCCGCGCGGGCTGAAGGAAACATGTCGAACTGTCCGCTCTGGAGCACCGGCAATGTCTTGGGGGTCACTACCTGTGCCGAGCCTTCGATGGGAACGGAGAGCATCGCGCAGCAAATGCCTAAAGAAAGAATGGGCTTCGAGACATGTGCGACTGCGTGCCGTTCACTGACAAGACGTAGATCCATGGCGACTCCTCGTCGTTAAGGTTGCTGATGATATGTTGCCGTGCACACGTCTACACAAGAACAGGTTGGCGAGACGAGATAATCGCAAACTCCGCGTAACGGTGCTGTAACGGGATTCGTGCAGTTTTGGTACAAATCCGGGCACTTTTTGCCCAGTCCGACCTGGTCGCGGTCGATTCTGAAGCGGTAATCCTGCTGAAATTGCGCGATTCGGTTGACACCACGGAAGCTGTCATCTAAGTTCAGGCATGCTCATGACCGTCCATGGCTTTCTGAAGCCAGTGCTGAAGATCCGCCTCAATGGTGGGTGCTCGACGCGCGGAGTGCGGTGGCGACGGAGCTGAGTGTACCCGATGACGTCAAGCCTCGCCCCCGCGTCCCGCCGGATGCGGGGGCGATTTCGTTTCTGGCAACCCGAGACGCGCGAAACCACGCGCCGAACCTATATGGAGAATGGATGAGAAAGCATTACCTGCTCGTGTCCGACTTCGACCAGACGCTGAGCTTCAACGACTCCGGCCTCGTGCTGAGCGAGATGCTGGGGATCGACGACTTTCAGGACAAGGTCGCAGCCCTCTCGCGCATGAACCTCGTGCAGCAGGGCGCAGAGCTAGCGTATCTGTTACGCCACGACGCCGAGTTCCGCCGCGTGCGACAGGCCGATCTCGTTGAAGTCGGTCGGCGGATACGCCTCAAGCGAAACGTCGCATTGCTGGCTGACTTTCTGAAGGACGGAATCGACGGTTTCCGGTTCGATTTCTACGTCGTGTCCGCAGCGCCGTGGGACGTGGTGAACTCGGCGCTCAGCGGAATAGTTCCACCGGATCACATCGTCGGCACGTGTTTCGGATTCGACTCGGAATCCGGCGAAGTCGAGAATGTCGTGCAGGTTGCAGCCGGATACGGCAAAGTCGCCGCGGTCGACGCGTTGCGATTTCGACTCGGCGTTCCGAGTGATCGCGTAGTGTATGTCGGCGACGGGAGCTCCGACATTCACGTGATGCTGCACGTGAACCGCGGCGAAGGTCTCACAATCGCCGCCTCGGAGGCGCGCCACATCTCACAGATCGCCCGTCGGACCGTCATAAGCGATGATGCACTGAGTGTTCTCATTCCCGTGCTGGAAGAGATCTGCGGCTACGATCACAGCCGGATCAGACTTCTCTTCGAGGAGCAGGGATTGCTCATCCAGGAATGGGACAGCGTTCGGACGGACTGGCTGACAATCCGCGGCGGCCCCGCGCTCGCCGGGATTGCCGAGCCCGGGATGGATGCAGGAGATTCGGGCTTCAGACTCATTGGCGGAGCATGATCGAATACCTGGGCTACTTCGCGGGCCTCCTCACGGTGGGCTCGTTTCTCCCGCAAGTTATTCGCGTCTGGCAGACACGTCAGACGCGGGACCTCTCATTCAGCATGTTCGCGCTGCTCTCGACTGCAAGCTCACTGTGGATCATCTACGGAGCCATCACCAAGGACTGGCCGGTCGTCCTTACGAACGTCGGAATGGTAGCGCTCAACGGCGCAATAGCCGTCGCGAAAGTGCGCTACAGCTAGGCGCTCGCCGGGATCTCGGATCTGTGACTTTCTAAGTTGACTTTCTGTCTGTCGCGATGATGCGTCGTTCGACTGCTGAGCGTTGCGC
>JALYJX010000441.1 GCA_030775065.1 Gemmatimonadota bacterium
GAAAAAGGGCAGAAAAAAGGGGAAAGCTCGGCGAACCAGGTCAGCGGAATCATCGGCGGCAATCGATCCCGGAGCTGCCGCTCCAGATGAGCCGGTCATCCCCGCGATCATCGACCTCGATCTCGCGACCGCTGACGAAATCGAGACGCTCCGTGGCGTTGGCCCCGCGCTCGCGGCGCGCATCGTCGCCGACCGCGATTCCCTCGGTCCGTTCGGCAGCACCGACGAGCTCCAGCGGGTGCGCGGGATAGGCGCCAGGCTCGCCAAAAAGATCGCCCCGCAGGTAACCTTTTCCCTCCTTCCGCGTCATCCCCGTACAGCAAGCGACGGGACGTCGGCGCCACCCAGGAGCAGACGGAAATCCCGCCGGGGGGACTCACAAAATTGACTGCTCCAGCCGCCACTTACGAACGACTAGGCGACTTGCTCGTTCGTGACGGGCTAATCACGCGTGACCAGCTGAATCTCGCGCTGCAGGAGCAGCGCGAGAGCGGCATGCGCCTGGGCTACAGCCTGGTCGCACTCGGCTTCGTCAAGGAAACCGACCTCACAAGAACGCTCGCCCGGCAGTACCGCATGCCCGCCGTCGATCTCACGAATTTCGAGATCGATCCCCGCATCGCGCGCCTCATTCCCGGCGAGATGGCGTCGAAGCACCTCGTGCTCCCGCTCAAGCGCGACGGCCGCACCCTCACGGTCGCCATGGCCGACCCCACCAGCACAGGCGTCCTCGACGACCTCAAGTTCATCACCCGCTGCGACATCTTCCCCGTGATCGCCGGCGAGTACACCATCCGCCACGCTATCGAGCGCTACTACGAGTCGAACGAAGTGCAGATGGAGAACCTGCTCAAGGACATCGCCAAGTTCGGCGATACCGACATCGAGCTGGTCGAGCAGATAGAGGAGGACATGACGGCGGCTGCACTCTCCATCGCCGTCCAGGAAGCCCCGGTCGTCAAGCTCATCAACGCACTTCTCACCGACGCGGTCACGCGCGGCGCCTCGGACATTCACTTCGAGTGCTTCGAGCACGAGCTGCGCGTCCGCTATCGCATCGACGGAATCCTGCACGAGATAATGAAGCCCCCGCTGAAGCTGCGCTCGGCGTTGATCTCGCGGTTCAAGATCATGGCAAATCTCAACATCTCCGAGCGGCGCATCCCGCAGGACGGACGCATCAAGCTGAAGATCATGAATCGCGTGATCGACTATCGAGTCTCGACTCTTCCAACGCTCTTTGGCGAGAAGGTCGTGCTGCGAATTCTCGACAAGGGAAATCTCAACCTCGACCTCACGACTTTCGGCATCGAGCCCCGCGCCGAACGTGAGGTCATGGACGCGATCGCCAACCCTTACGGGATGATGCTCGTCACCGGTCCCACGGGCTCTGGAAAAACGACCACCCTTTACTCGGCCCTCTCGAAGGTCAACAACATCCACGTCAACATCATGACGGCGGAGGACCCGGTCGAGTACAACCTGTTCGGAATCAATCAGGTGCTCGTGCGCTCCGAGATCGGCATGACCTTCGCGGCCGCGCTGAGAGCGTTCCTGCGCCAGGATCCGAACATCATCATGGTCGGCGAGATTCGCGATCTCGAGACGGCGAGCATTGCCATCAAGGCCGCGCTCACCGGCCACCTGGTCCTTTCGACGCTGCACACGAACTCCGCCCCCGAGACGGTGACGCGTCTGATGGACATGGGAATCGAAGGATTCAATGTCGCATCGGCAATCAACCTCATCGTCGCGCAGCGACTGGTCCCGAAGATCTGCCTCAGCTGCGCCGAGAAGTACGTACCGGAAGGTCCCGAGCTGGCGATGGCAAAGGTCAACGCGCGCACCACAATGCGCGAGCTGCAGTTCAGCGACCTCGCTCTCGCGGACGCAAAGCTGCACGCCGCACGTCACGCCGTTCCGTACATCCAGAAAGTCACGCTCGACACTCCGATCGGAGAGCTCCCGTTCTTCTGCGGTCGAGGCTGTGACGCATGTCAGGGCACGGGCCTCAAAGGCCGGCAGGGACTCTACGAGACGATGAACATGACCCAGCCTTTGCGCCGCCTGATCATGCAGAACGCAGGCGCCTCGGAGATCGGGAAGCTCGCAATTACAGAGGGGATGCTGACGCTCCGAATGGACGGCTGGCTCAAAGTCATAAAGGGGATTACGACCCTCGATCAGGTTATCCGCGAGACCAGCATCTGATGGCTCTACGTGACATTCCGCTTACCGAAGCGGCCCCACAATCGTCCCTCAGCGGGGACCTTTCAAGCAGCAGACCGGAGAACAGCCAATGACTGCATCGCCGGCGCGAGCCGCGCCAGCTACGCCCGCTCCCCTCAACCCCCTCGTCCAGGTGAATTCATCTGCCGAGTCGTCGGGTCAGGAGCCGCCTCCGGCGCATCCTGTCGTCGGACGGGCTCCGCCCGCTCTCGCAGTCAACCTGCGCCTGCTGCTCGATGAGATGGTGGCGTCGAAAGCGTCCGACCTGCACATCGTGGCCGGCCAGCCCCCAAAGCTGCGCATCGACGGCGACATCATCAACGCGTCGACGGGAACCTTCCTCAGCACGAAGGACACGCTCCAGCTCGCCTATTCGGTTCTCACGGAGGACCAGAAGAAGCGGTTCGAGCAGGAGGATGAGCTCGATTTTTCGTTCGGCATTGCGAACCTTGCGCGCTTCCGAGGCAATTGCTTCCGGCAGCGCGGCTGCGTTTCGATGGTCATTCGACAGATTCCCTTCGACATCAAGGGCTTCCAGGAGCTGGGACTCCCGCCCGCCATCGCGAAGATGGCGGAAAAGCCGCGCGGTCTCGTGCTCGTCACCGGCCCCACCGGCTCCGGAAAGTCGACGACCCTCGCAGCGGTGATCGACAAGATCAATCACGAGCGAAAGGGTCACATCATCACTGTCGAAGATCCGATCGAGTTCATCCACAAGCACCACAGCTGCCTGATCAATCAGCGCGAGGTGGGCACTGACACCAAGTCTTTCGCCAACGCGCTCAAATACGCTCTGCGCGAGGATCCCGACGTGATCCTCATCGGT
>JALYJX010000442.1 GCA_030775065.1 Gemmatimonadota bacterium
CACTCGTAGCCCCCTCGCAATTCGAGCATGCCGCTGTACGAATACCGCTGCCCGGAAGGGCACGATTTTGAGAAGTTCTATCGCTCGATAAACGCCGCACCCCCTGAGGAGCGCTGCCCGGTTTGTGGCGAGATCGCAAACCGTCTCATGTCGACCGCCGGCCTGGTATTCAAGGGATCGGGTTTTTACATCACCGACTACGGCAAGGACGGGAAAAAGGCGGAGCGGGAGGCCATCTCAGCAGAGAAAACCAAGACCGAAGCATCAAACGCTGCAAAGAAGGCGGACGCCAAGGCCCCGGAAGGAGCAGCCCCGGCCGCCGAATCGGTAGCGACAGAGAAGTCAAAGCCGGCCCCAGCTGCGGCGACGCCGGCAGCCCCGGCAGCCAAACCCGCCGAAAAACCAAAGGCGGCGTCGCAAGGTAAAGCCGGCGAGTGAACGCGCCTGATCTGATACGCGCCGAGCTCGCCAGAGCGGCACGTGAGCTTGGCGCGGGCGATGTCGAGCCCGTTGTCGAACGCCCGCGCGATCCGGCGCTCGGCGACTGGGCGTCGAACCTTGCGATGACTCTGGCCCGTCCGCTTCGGAAGCGGCCCGCCGAGATCGCTGCGGCTCTGCGGGACCAGATGCACCTCGAGGAAGCGGGAGTCGAGAGCGTCGAGATCGCGGGCCCGGGCTTCATGAACTTCCGGCTCAATCCCCGCTACGTCGCTGAGAGCGTGCGGGAGGTGATCGAAGCCGGTGAGTCCTTCGGGAAGAGTGACGAGGGCAGTGGCCAGCCGGTAAACGTCGAATTCGTCTCCGCAAATCCTACGGGACCTCTTCACGTCGGCCACGGGAGGCAGGCCGCGCTCGGCGATGCCATCGCCACACTCCTCGAGTGGACGGGATGGGATGTCACGCGCGAGTTCTATTACAACGACGCCGGCGCTCAGATAGAGAATCTGGCCGCGAGCGTTAGTGCCCGCATAGACCAGATCCGTGGAGCGGAGGGTGAGATTCCCGAAGGCGGATATCACGGGGAATACATTCGAGAGCTCGCCGAGAAGTTTCTCGCGACACACAACGTCGACGGGGCTCCTCCAGACAAAGACGTTGTGCGACGTTTCGCGGTGGCCGAGCTTCGCAATGAGCAGGATCTCGATCTGCAGGCGTTCGGCGTAACGTTTGACAATTACTTCCTCGAGTCATCGCTCTACACGAATGGAAAAGTCGACGAGACGGTCCGTGCCCTGGTCGAGTCCGGCAAGACGTATGAGGACTCGGGAGCCTTGTACCTTCGCACGACGGAATATGGCGACGACAAGGACCGCGTGATGCGGAAGAGTGCAGAGAAAGGCGGTGATTTCACGTATTTCGTTCCCGATGTCGCGTATCACCTGACGAAATGGGAGCGTGGTTACCATCGCGCGATAGACGTTCAGGGAGCTGATCATCACAGCACTGTAACGCGCGTAAGAGCGGGCCTCCAGGCACTCGGCATGGGGATTGTGCCCGACTATCCGGAGTATGTGCTGCATCAGATGGTGACGGTGATGAAATCCGGCGAAGAGGTAAAAATCTCCAAGCGGGCCGGGAGCTACGTTACGGTCCGTGACCTGATCAGCGAAGTCGGTCGCGATGCCGTGCGATTTTTTTTCCTCATGCGGAAGAGCGACTCACAGCTCGTGTTCGATATCGACGTTGCCGTAAAGCAGTCAGAAGAGAACCCCGTGTACTACGTGCAGATGGCGCACGCGCGGATGTGCGGGATATTCCGTGTGGGTGAGCTCGATCGCGAGGCGTTCTCTGTCGCCGGCGTCAACCTCAGCGTGCTCACGGAGCCGGAGGAGCAGCAGCTCATAAAGGCACTGGGCGATTTTCCTGCGGTGGTTGCCGGCGCTGCTGCGGCTCTCGAGCCTCAGCGGGTCGTGGCTTATCTGACGGAGACTGCCCGGCTGACGCACCTTTGGTATCACAAGCACCACGTCCTCGGCCAGCCGGAGGCTGTCACGCAGGCCCGGCTGGCTCTGGCGCGAGCAGCACAGGTCACGATTCGGAACGCGCTGACGATTCTCGGCGTCAGCGCTCCAGAGCGGATGTAGTCGTCGTCGCTTCGTCCAACCCTCACCCGGAAATCATGACCGTACTGGTCGTTGGCTCGGTCGCGCTCGACTCTGTCGAGACTCCTTTTGGAAAAGCCGATGACGTACTGGGCGGCTCCGCGACTTTTTTCAGCGCGGCAGCGAGCCTGTTGACGCCGGTTCAGCTGGTGGGAGTGGTCGGAGCGGATTACCCGATGGCGAAGCTCGAGCCGCTGGCGGCAAGAAACGTCGACCTCGCCGGTCTCGAGCGTGCGGAAGGTTCATCCTTCAGATGGAGAGGGCGCTACCGCCACGATCTGAACGCTGCGGAGACTCTCGAGACACATCTCGGAGTATTCTCGCGGTTCAGTCCAAAGATCCCCGAGCAGTTTCGCGACGCACCGTTC
This sequence comes from Gemmatimonadota bacterium, assembly GCA_030775065.1. Taxonomy (GTDB): domain Bacteria; phylum Gemmatimonadota; class Gemmatimonadetes; order Gemmatimonadales; family Gemmatimonadaceae; genus UBA4720. Next base: position 2,471 of record JALYJX010000442.1, read on the forward strand.
GTCTTCCTTGCGAACATCGATCCGCGACTGCAGCTCGACGTCCTGAATCAGGTGAAGCGTCCAAAGCTGGTGGCGTGCGACACGATGAACTTCTGGATTCAGAGTCGACGTCCGGACCTCATCGATCTGCTGAAGAAGGTCGACCTCGTGACGTTGAACGATGGTGAAGCCAGGCAGCTCTCGGAAAAGGTGAACCTCGTGCAGGCGGCCAAGTGGATCATGGAGCTCGGTCCAACGCACGTCATCATCAAGAAGGGCGAGCACGGCGCGCTCATGTTCAGCCGCGACAGCGTTTTCTTCGCTACCGCGTATCCACTGGAGAGCGTGTTCGATCCCACCGGAGCCGGCGATTCGTTCGCGGGCGGCTTCATCGGCTATCTCGCGCGGACAGGTGACCTGAGTGACGCCAACATGCGCCGGGCTGTGATGTACGGCTCGGCCCTTGGCTCGTTCGCCGTGGAGAAATTTTCAACCGAGCGACTTATGACGCTGACGCGGCAGGAGGTTGACGACCGCGTGCGACAGCTTCGTAACCTTACGG
>JALYJX010000443.1 GCA_030775065.1 Gemmatimonadota bacterium
GCATCACCTCGGTGGCGTCCCTTCCCCATCGCGACAGCCAACGGCGCACAAGCCACGCCGGGTGGGAATATCTCGTTGCGAGCGCCTCGGCCGCATCGGACGGAAGAACGGGCTCGAGGTCCTCACGCTCGCGGTCGATTCGCCGCAATACGGCGTTCACGAGCTTGCTCGCGCCGATGCCGTGTCTCACCTTCGCCAACTCGACCGTTTGTGCGATAGCGGCGTACGCGGGGACGCTGCCCATGTAGAGCAGCTGATATACTCCCAGCCGGAAAAGATCGAGCAGATCGGCATCTATCTTCGCAAGGCCGCCCCGCACCCGCTCCCCGAGAATGGCGTCGATCAAACCGCGCTGGCGAAGCATTCCGTAGGCGAGCTCGCGGAGCCAGCGCCTGTCGCGGGCATCGAGGTCGCCCGTCCGTCGCTCGAAAGCGGAGTCGAGCAATTCACCGCCGCGCATGTCAGCGCAGATTTCCGCCGCCGCGATTCGACCCGCAGTCACCCCGGCGACCTGCGCGAGCTGAGCAGTGGCCCCTCCGCCTCCGGTTATTCCGCCGTCCGTTGCAGGAGTCATCGGTCGAGCATTCCCGAGACGGGAGAGGAGGGAAAGGCAATCTCCCGTTTCGGCATCCTGCCGGCCAGATAAGCAAGGCGTCCTGCGTCAACTGCCTGTCGCATTGCCGTGGCCATGCGCACAGGGTCGGAAGCCGCGGCGATGCCGGTGTTCATGAGAATTCCGTCCACGCCCTGCTCCATCACGATGCATGCGTCGGACGCTGTGCCCACACCTGCATCGACGATTACCGGAACGCTGAGGCGACGCTTGATGGTTCGAATCGCGTACTGGTTGAGCATCCCGAGCCCCGATCCGATCGGCGACGCCAGCGGCATCACGGCAACCGCGCCTGCTTCTTCGAGACGCAGCGCCGTAATCAGATCGTCGTTCGTGTACGCCATCACCTTGAATCCGTCAGCGGCGAGCGTTCGTGTCGCGACGAGCAGACCTTCGGAATCGGGAAGAAGCGTTTCCTGGTCGCCGATGACTTCCAGCTTCACCCATTCGTTGAATCCTGCCGCGCGCGCGAGACGAGCGTAACGAATCGCCTCATCAGCCGAGTAGCACCCGGCGGTGTTGGCGAGGAGAAAGAACCGATCGGGATCGAGATGGTGGAGAATCCCTTCGTCGTTCGCGCGATCCAGATCCACACGTCTCACCGCAACAGTCACGATCTCGGCGCCGGAAGCTTCGATTGCCTCCATCATCTCGGCGTTAGAGCCGTACTTTCCAGTGCCGAGCATGAGGCGCGAGCGGAACTCGCGGCCCGCAATGGTCAGCGGAAACGGATCGAGAGACGCCTCGACTGCCGTGGACCCGCTCATCTCAATCGCCCCCAACGCATCTCAGCCGCCCCCGACGAAGTGAACGATCTCCACTACGTCACCGTGGGAAAGTCCGTGCGTCGGATAGGTATCGCGATCGCGAAGGATGGTGCGGTTGTGCTCGACGACAACGAGGCGGGGGTCGATGCGGAGCGATCCGAGAAGCTCCGCCATTGTGCTATTCCGCGGAATATCCCGGGGAGCGCCGTTTACCGTCAGCGTGATGATCTCGCTCGCTTCCGGAGTCCCAATCATAGATCGAAATATAGCGGATGATGCCTTCCTCAGACGTTCTGTGCGGCGAGCCTGCAAGTCGCGTTTTTCCCGGGGAAGGATCGGTATCGAGCATCGACTGGCGCCGCTCCCAGTCGACACCGCGGATGGTTGCGATTCCGTACGCGCCGGCATCACGGAGTGCCGTAACGTGCTCCGGCTGAACGCCTCCGATGGCGATGATGGGAATGCTCACGGCAATCGCCAACTCTTCGATGAACGGTATTCGCGCTGCGGAGCCGCCGGGGTGCGTCGGCGTCTCGAACACGCTTCCCGCGACGCACCACGCGGCGCCCGATGCTTCCGCCTCGGAAGCTTCATCAACGCTGTGAATGCTGATTCCCGCTGGAATGTCCGGAGCAACCGCTCGCGCCTCGGGAACTCTGAGCGAGTGCGAAGCAAGCTGGATTCCTTTTGCTCCTACCGCGGCTGCGATATCGACCCTGTCGTTTATGATGAGCCAGCAACCCGTTGAGCTTTGAAGCTCAGCAAGGGCGGACGCAAGCTCGTGGAATCGGCGCGCCGGTGTGCTGGAGGTCCGAAGCTGAACGGCGCCGCGTTTTCCAAGTGCGCGCATTACGGTTTCTGCAGTCTCGAGAAAATCGCTGCGTCTCACCGCGGCGGTGTTCGTCACCGCATGGACGCGCGGGAAGTCGCGCAGCGCCGGCGCACGCTGCCTCTCTGTCGTCGACCGTGACCGTTTCTTTTTCAGCTGCCGAGGACGTCGCCGGGTGCGATGCCGCGTCCGCGTGCCCAGTCGGCCGCGATCATACGGCTCCTTCCCGCAGGTTGTACGTCACTGATTAGTATCGCTCCCTTCGCGCACGCAACGATGAGCTCGGGCGTTGCAGAGATCACTTCGCCGGGGGCGGCCCCTCGCCCGGCGTCGTTTATGACGCGCGGCCCGAATACTTTTACGTCCACTCCATTCCGTGTCGTGAATGATCCGGGTTTGGGATCGTAGGCGCGAATCAGTCGAGATACTTCGACCGCTTCGAGTCCCCAGTCGATTCGCGCATCGTCGCGCGTGACCTTGGGTGCGTATGAGACGCGCGACTCGTCCTGAGCGGACTCGGATGCCTTTCCCAGCGATATGAGCGTCAGCGCTTCGATCAGCGTCTGTGCTCCGAGCTCCGACAAGCGGAGCTGCAGCTCGCCGTAGGTCTCGTCATCGAATATCTGCGTCGGCGCCTGCAGTATCACGGGGCCCGCGTCCAATGCAGGAACCATTCGCATGATGGAGACACCCGTCTCGGTGAATCCCTGTCTTATCGCCGCCTGAATGGGCGCGGCTCCCCGCAGCGCCGGCAGCAGCGACGCATGGATGTTCAACGTCCCGAGCTCGGGCAGATCG
>JALYJX010000444.1 GCA_030775065.1 Gemmatimonadota bacterium
GTGGTGGCGTATAATAGCTGCGCCGCGCACCTTCCACAGGCACGACATGGCAATTGAGCCCACCAAGAACTCGTTTGACCCTCTGGCGTTTCTCGCCAAAGTTGGCACGGGAAAAACGATATCGGTTTATCGCAAGGATCAGATCATCTTCTCTCAAGGAGAAGTCGCCGATACGATTTTTTACCTTCAGAAGGGCGGCGTCAAAGTTGTCGTGCTATCTGACCAAGGCAAGGAAGCGGTCGTCGGTATTTTAGAACCCGGCCATTTCTTCGGCGAAGGGTGTATGAATGGCCACTCCCTACGGATCGCAACGAGCACGGCGACGGAAGAAAGCCTGATCACCTCGATATCAAAGTCTGCAATGATTGCGGTCCTGCATGACGAACCGAAATTTTCGGAGCTATTTGTAGCTTATCTATTGACCCGAAACAGCCGGGTTGAAGACGATTTGATCGACCAACTATTTAATTCGAGTGAGAAACGACTTGCGCGGCTGCTGCTTCTGCTCGCGAAATTCGGCAAGGAAGGCAGCCCAGCACCTATCAGCCCAAATATCAGTCAGGAAACCTTAGCCGAAATGATCGGCACGACGCGATCTCGCGTAAGTTTCTTCATGAACAAATTCCGCAAGCTGGGCTTGATCAGTTACAACGGAAAAATAGAGGTTCACAATTCGTTGTTGGATGCGGTCCTGCGTGAAAAGCCCCAACTACAAAGGGATGGGGAAGCAGATACCCCTGAGAAACGCAGCGCGTGACCCTCCGCTACGCGGCCTCTTTCCAGCCCGGCCCAACTGCGAAGTCTCTGCGAGACTTTTTCAAAAATGAGCGTTGGCTGGCGGCTCATACCCGCACACTACAGTCTATCGGGGTGGCGGCTGAGAATGTCTGTTTATCGGGGAAGACCGGAAGTGGCCGGTAGACAGCCAAAACGGCGCTTTTGACCCGAATGTATGGTCCGGCCGTGCGTTGCAAGAGGGTTTCGTCGATCTGGCGGATGTGCGGTCTTGCATCAATGTATCCGGCCTCTGATTGGAGCGTGTCGAGCCCCCGGCCATCATGGATATCAGCGCGCCTGCGATCTCATTAGCGGACAGGCCTCGACCGGGCCATTTGGGTCACCAGTGTTCGCAAGCGCCGGGAAGACCGATCCTCCATCTCGTCTCATCCTCTCGCAGACCTCGGCGGGAAAAGGTTGGGGCTACGTCATCGATCGCTCCTCATCTTGTGCGGGTTCCTTTGTTCGTGCCGGTGAGGCCGTTCCTTCGTCCCGGCCTGCGCTTGTGCCGAGGCGCCGCGCGCAAGGGGCCGTCAAGGCTGGCCGTCGCGCTTGGCTTGCCTGTGGCTCCGGCATTTCCAGGCCACGCCTTGACGGGCCCGAGCACGGCGTGACACTCAAACGGGTCGGGGCGCCATCGCATTCCTGTCGACGCATTCAAATTTGCGCTCCTTGTTGAGAACAGCCCAGGCGATGCGGGCAAGCTTGTTGGCGAGCGCGATCGCCAGCACGTTGTGGTGCAACCGCCTCTTGGCGGCTTCGATCCACGGCCTGAGCCCGTAGCGTTCCCAGCTTTTCGGTCTGATCAGCACGACCCAGGCCGCTTGTACGAACAGCACGCGCAGGTAGCGATTGCCGCGCCTCGATATCTTGCCGAGGATCGTGCGGTCTCCCGTCGAGATCTGCTTGGGCACCAGTCCAAGCCAGGCGCCGAAGTCGCGGCCTTTGGAGAACACATCGCCCGTGCCGATCGCCGCGACCATCGCGCTCGAGATGATCGGCCCGACGCCGGGCACCGTCATCAGCCGTTCGCAAGCTGCATCTTGGTGGGCCAGCGCTGCGATCTCGGTCGACAGGCTCTCGATGCGCTCGTCCAGCCGACGCCAGTCGCCAGCCAGGTCCTCGATGATGCGCGCCATGCGGGGCGATAGGACCTCGGTGCGCGTGGCGAGGATGCTCGGCAACTCGGCGCGCAAGAAGCGCAGCCCCTGCCGCACCGCAACCCCGCGATCCAGCAGAAAGGCGCGGATCTGATTGATGATGCCAGTGCGTTGACTGACGAGCCGCTCGCGTACGCGATGCAATGCCTGCAAGTCGAGCTGCTCGGTGGTCTTTGTGGCGACGAATCTCATCGTTGGGCGCTGCACCGCCTCGGCGATCGCCTCGGCGTCGCGGAAGTCATTCTTCTGCCCCTTCGAATAGGGACGCACGTACTTCGCCGGCATCAGCCGGGCATCATGACCAAGACTCTTGAGCCTGCGACTCAGATGGTGCGCGCCGACGCAGGCCTCCATGCCGATCAGGCAGGGCGGCATGTTGGCGAGCCGTGTTTCCACCTGGCCACGTGACCACTTCTGCCGCAGCGCGATTGCACCGCGCTGATCGAGGCCTACAATGTGGAAAGAGTTCTTGCCAATATCGATGCCGATCACGGCGATCGCGGTATTGAGTTTCTGAGACATGGCGTGCTCCTTGTCTTTAGCGCCCCTGGCCAGCTTCCATCACTGGTGGGGCAGGAGCACGGCCGGACCATTCCATTAGCGGACAGTGACGACGCTATTGATGCTGTGGACGGCTCCTCCACCCGGCACGTGAGTGCCACGGATGTGGGTGCTGTTAAGGCTCCCACGATTCAGAGGAGCTATCCATGCAGACAGTCACGACAATCGGTCTCGACATCGCGAAATCGGTCTTCCAGGTCCACGGCGTTGATGCCGCTGGCCAAGTGGTCATCCGCCGTCAGTTGAAGCGTCGCTACGTCCTAGTGTTCTTCCAAAAATTGTCCCCATGCCTGATCGGCATCGAGGCTTGCGCCTCATCGCACCATTGGTCGCGCGAACTCCAGGCACTTGGTCACACCGTGCGGCTGATGCCGCCGGCCTACGTGAAGCCCTATGTCAAACGGCAGAAGAATGACGCGACTGACGCAGAGGCCATCTGCGAGGCAGTGACCAGGGCCAACATGCGGTTCGTACCAGCGAAGACTCCTGAACAACAGAGCGGCCTGGTG
>JALYJX010000445.1 GCA_030775065.1 Gemmatimonadota bacterium
GTCGGTGATCGCCAGATAGCCGTCGCGAAGCTCGCCGATGTCTCCAGTGTGGAACCAGCCGGCTGAATCGATGGCCTCCGCCGTCGCGACTGGATTGTTGTAATAGCCCTTCATCACTCCGGGCCCCCGCGTCAGAATCTCGCCGTCCGGAGCGATCTCGACCTCTGCTCCGGGAATCGGCCTGCCGACCGTTCCAATCCGGAATTCAGTGGGCGTGTTCACCGCGATCACCGGCGATGTCTCGGTAAGTCCATAACCCTCGAGGATCGTAAGACCCACCGAGTAGAAGAACTTGTTGATCTCGGGCGCGAGCGGCGCGCCCCCGGAAACGAAATACCGCAGCCGCCCTCCCGTACGCTCCTTGATCTTCGAGAACACCAGCTTCTGCGCGATTCCATACTGCTTCGACAGCGCCCAGCCGGGCCTGCCGCCGGCCAGCGTCACATCCGCCCAACGATCCGCGACACCCTGCGCCCAGAAGAAGATCTTCCGCTTGAGACCACCGCTCGACACTGCATTCTGAAGCACGCGGGCGTACATCTTCTCGTACAGTCTCGGCACCGAGAGCACGACCATCGGCCGGACCTCCTGCAGGTTCGCCGGAACGGTATCGATGCTCTCGGCGTAGGCGATCGACGTTCCCGTGTGGAACATCATGTAATCGCCCATCCGCTGGAAAATGTGGGATAGGGGGAGAAAGCTCAGCGACACGTCATCTCCCGACAACGGAATCCTGTCGCGGGTTCCGGCAACATTCGAATGGATGTTGTCATGTGTGAGCATCACTCCCTTGGGAGGCCCCGTCGTCCCGGACGTGTAGATGAGCGTTGCAAGCTCGTCGGGCTCCACCTCGTCGGCCTCTCTCCGATAGGCGGCGATCGTCTCGGCATTTTCGCCCTGAGCACCGGAGGCCTCGAGAGCGTCCATTCTGATTGCACCGGCGGCGGCTGAATCCTCGAAGGAGATGATCATCCGCAGCGTCGGCACCTCGGTGCGAATCGACGCGATCTTCGCCGCCTGCTCTTCGTTCGAGACAAAAATTGCCACGGCTCCGGAGTCTCGGAGGATGTAAGAGATCTGGTCAGCCGGAAGCGTCGGATACAGCGGCACGTCGGTGAGGCCCGCGGTGAGGCAGGCATAGTCCGCGATTGCCCATTCCGGCCGATTCTCCGAGAGAATCGCTACGCGGTCGCCACGCTCCACACCGGCGAGGCGCAGCCCCCGCGCAACACGACGCACGCGCTCGAGTACCTGACGGTGGGAGATTGGCTTGTACGATTCGCCCGACTTGAACTGCAACGCATCGGGCTTGTCGTGGCGCTCGACCGCGTCGAAAAAGAGGCGGTTGAGAGTTCCCGGCTCAGGTGCCGGCCCCCCGTTGATGCTCACGAAAACTTCGCCTCCGCTGGCATAGTCACGGGGCTGCCGGTTGGACCTTCAGTACGATCCGCGCCGGACTCCCCCGCACGTGGGCGCCTCGATACTTCACGGTTGCAAGCACGATGACAGAGTCGGTGAGTGCAGTAAGACGGGCTGGGGTGAGCCTGATTCTACGCGACGCCTCGCCATTCGCATCAGTCGTGTCCACGCGTGACTCCTTGCCGGCCTCGTTGACAAACATCGCCAGCAGAGGATCCGCCGGCAATGAGATGGCGAAGCTTACAATGTACGATTTCACCGCACTGTCGAGACTCGTCAGCGAATGATATGCCCGCACGGCAAGGGCGGGAGAGACGTTCCTGGTGGTGTCGACTAGCGAATAAAGCAGGCTGTCGCGCTCCTTGACCGGGATGATGGTGTCGGGGCGAAGCGTAACATCGAGGAGCTTTGTCGCCTGCAGGCCGTCGACGGTAACCGCGACTCGCGCGGGCGTGGCGCGAAGACTGTCCCCTATCACAAAGCCCGTGACGCTGTCGATCCGGATTCCGCGATCGAGTGCCTGAAACCGAAGGGGCGGATTGGCTACCACGTTCCCCTGAAAATTGTAAACCGTGGCGGTGATGGGGGCGGCGCTCCCGGTCGTATCGCGCAGCGTGTCGCCAAGCACGACAGCGGGCGCGGGCAGGGAATCGAAAGTCAGCGAGAGCACGGCGGAGTCCGACGTTGGTATCTCCGCGCATGAAGAAAACGCAGCGAGCCCGGCAATCGTGCCGATCGCAATGGTCAGCGAATTCCGCCGGACGCTCATAAGAAACGTTCGATCAGCTGTTGCGCGAGGTGAACGTATGCCTGTGAAGCAGCATCGGCCGGCGACCGCAAGACGACTGGCTGACCCGCGGCGAAGGCGTCCGCGGTCGCAACAGTTCTCGGGATCACCGTGTCGAACACGATGTTCGCCGGAAGGTGGCGCCGCACGTAATCCACAACCCGTTCGCTCGCTGGATTGCCTTCCTCGAACATCGTCATCAGGATGCCGTCGAGAGTGAGCTGCTCATTCGTCGAGACCACGTCCTGAATTCCGCGCAGTATCTGAGGCGTCGTCTGAAGCGCGAGCGGCTCGCACTGGAGCGGCACGATCACATGCTGGCTCGCCCCGAGCACGGCACGCGTAATTGGGCCGAGGCCGGGTGGCGAATCGACGACAACGATGTGACAACGAGCGCGCGCCGTTTCCAGCAGGTCGGGCAGTATCGAAGTCTCGGAGATGAGCTGTTGGTAAGTAGTCTGGTCCGCCTCGTCGGTGACAGATCCCGCGAGAATCACGCGCAGCCATGGCAGGGCCGTCGGCAGGATAACTTCGCGAAGCGATTTCTGTCCGTTCAGATAGTCGGCGAACCCTGCGCTCTGCTGATCGCGGCGGAGGCCGACGCCGTACCGGACCGAGCCCTGGGGGTCGACGTCCACAACGAGAGTCTTGAGACCGCTCCTCGCGAAGGCCGCAGCGAGGTTCACCGCCGTGGTTGTCTTTCCTACTCCGCCCTTCTGGCTGACGATCGCGAGGACATCGCCCATCTACTCGGGAACCTCTGGGTATTCGCCACTCGCCAGTGGTCCGCCTTCGCC
>JALYJX010000446.1 GCA_030775065.1 Gemmatimonadota bacterium
ATCCTATACGGTCGATTCCACGCTCTACCCTTTGCGGGGGGTTCTGTAAGCCTATAGGGTGGCCGGACAAAAGTCGCGCCGTCTGGTGCTCGTTCGAACCAGTCCCGCTTCCCGCTGGGTTTTTTGTTTTTTTGAACCTTGCTATGGTGCAGCAGTACGGCGTCAAAGAGATCTTCGGAAGTCCTGACGTGATTGAATAACTCGGACAAATCCGTGAGTCTTTCTTGCATTGCCGGCGTAGCATCATGCAAAGCGGATTCTGCACGCTGAAAAGCAGAGAGCAACGCGGCGGCGATTCTCGTGGTGCTGGGTTCACGAGCGTAATCACTTGCTGTGATTGCCCGTGCACCGGCAGTTGCTGAAAGGTAGCAGGCCCAATCGAACGCATCCTCAAGAAGCGTTGCAAGCTCCTCGAATCGCTGAATCGCTTTCAGCTTTCCGCGCAGAGTCGCCGACGCTTTTGGAAGCAATATTTCTTCGACGATCTCAGCCTCGCTGGCGTCGCTGGGTGGTGTCGACTCAAGCAAGCGGAAAATTTCCCCGCTATTCTCTTCGTTTCCAGAAAACAACCGATGCATGAACGCTCCTTCTCTTTTGCCGACATCACCCGGTGACAAGTGCGCCGCCAAGTCAGCCCAGCCTTGCCAAGCCGCCGATCGCCTCGAATATCCAGATTTGAGACCATCGTCCACGGCCGACCTCAAAGACTGACGTACTGATTTACCATCGCCAGGTTCGACTGAACTTTCCAGAAATCCACTAAGATCCCGCTCAGTCTGCCACACTTTTAGAAGTGCGTACCCATTGTCTGCAAGCCGTAGATCGTCATCGACAATGTTTAGGTGTTTGGCGATGGGCTTATAGATCCCATGGAATCCGAATACCGTCGGAATTCGCAAGTATGTCCGCGCGCACATCGGCTCGCCACTCTCTTTCGCCGCCTGGGCCTTCCCCGTTCCGGGGGTGGTCAGGGTGCGAGAGCGATCGCCACAACGAACGAACGCTTCAACGAGTAACCATTCAAAGACTGTCGGCGCGATCGTGACGTGATCGCTCGCAACCTGGTACTCCAAGCCGTCGCAAACGGCAGACGCGACTGCAATCGCAGTCAGAAAGCGCGGCCTAGACATTCGGGCGCGTAATCCAGGAAGTATCTCTTCGGCAAGCCGATCTCCTATCGCGGAAAGACCGAGTGGATCGAGCTTACCTTCGCCGGACGTGAGCGGATCCGAAAGCGTCAGGAATGGTAGGCCGGCGACTATCGGCAAGAGGCGTCCATCACATCACTCGTGTAACAGTTGAATTCAGACGAAGTGCGACGAGGCACCTGACCGGTCGCAATAGGGAGTTTCACAACGCGGGTCAACAAATGAAGATGCAGTGCGCGTCTGACATTCGGGCAGAGGTCAGGTTCTACCTAACTGTTAACCGCGACTCGCTTGCCAACCGTTGGCATAACGCGCTGTCGCAAGCTCAATCGGAAGGATAAATCCGCCTGCCGCGGCGCATATCGGGGGGTCGGACGTGCGGCTGAAGGTGAAACGCCGCCTTATACGAGCTTACGTCCCATTCCCACGCCTCTTGCAACACGTAGAAGCGATCATACAACAGCCATATCAGGCGATCCCAGTCGTAGTTACTCGCCTTCCCGACCTTGGTCACTGGCGACCCCGGTTTGCCGCTGGGGCGGTTTGCCTTCACTTGATAGCGAACACCTTTGCACGAGAAGTCCGATCCACGAGTTACCGCGGTTCGGCCGATACAGTCCGCTGCATAAGAGTCGCCAGTGTGTCCCACGAGCTCCGCTGCGTCGTACTCGGAAATAGCGTCCGTTATTCGTGGCGCCACGCCGAAGCGACGTTCCCAGTCAAGCGCAGTTGCGACAAGGCGGCTCCGGAGTTGATCATCAGATGTTGGCATGGCTCACCACCCTAAAGGGCGCCGTTCTTGTGTTCTGTCGCTCCGTATCATGAAACCGGATCAACCTCCTCAAATTCACACCGCTTTGCCCGATGCCCAACCGATGTAAAGCCGGACACCATTGCGCGAGCCGAGATTGCAGAGTTGCCCTTTCTTTGCCTCGCATCCGAAAAGGTCCGCGAATGCGACAAAGTCATCGAGCCACTTCGAGTCACTATGAAAAGAGTGGACAAGCATAACGGCGCTTTCGGCAAAGAAATCTCTGGCAATCGTCAACGCCGAAACAGTTCTGTGTAGCAATTGATACCTAATTTGGTCCGGACAACCATTTGCGAGCCCGAGCTGCTCGCACAAAAAGGAGAGCCTCACGTCATTATCTATTGCCCGCCCCTTACGCCGCTCTCCCATTGTCGGCCCAAACGACTCGCTCACTTTACCTTCTACGGCGATTGCGACAAGCCCTTTCTCGCCACGAGCAATCGCAGCCAAGTCAGTTTGCGAAGCCGTCGTTCCGCCGGGCAGTGGCACCTTGAACTCTGGAATGGCCAGCAGCAAGCGTAGAGTCGCCCAGTCCGATCGTTGAGCACTCTTCAGAATATCAGCAATCTCGTTCGGGAAGCCCCGTTCTTTGGATTCCTCCCACGCTTGAGCGAGAGTCATTGCCGAAGCGCCGGCCTTCCAATGAAGATCGGGTTGCGCGAGGAACCGTTTCCAGTCTTCGAACGTGTCAGTCGGAACGAGTATCTGCGTCATCGGCTGCTCCGTTAACGAGGTGCCTGACTAGGGACGAGGAGGAGCGTGCGGCGGCCGGCGTATTGGGCCGCGACCCGCAGTCACCTTGGTCGCGCAGCAAAATTTACTGGCTGCATGTGACAGACCCTTTCCAGCGCACCGCTAAGTGTATAAAGCCTCGCGTTGTCGCGGAATTCGAAGAGCCGGTAAATGTGATACTGCCCGTCTCTCTCACCAGATACGGCTACTTCGTTCCGCGACACGAAGAAAGGAGTTTGCTTCCCGTAAGCAGTGGTCTTCACTTCGATAAGCCGGTCACGACCTCCCGCTTCGAAGGAATGAAT
>JALYJX010000447.1 GCA_030775065.1 Gemmatimonadota bacterium
CATGGCGAGTCGAAGCCGCCGAAATCCGTCGTCAGCCACGGCGGCAACCAGCGCCCTTCTGTCCTTGAAGTGACGGTATGGGGCTGCCTGGCTCACGCCCGCGGCTCGAGCAGCGCCCCGGAGCGTCAGCGCCTCCGGCCCGCTCTTCCGAAGCAGCTCGATCGCGGCGTCTACGAGCGCCTGGCGGAGATCTCCGTGGTGGTAGGGGCGGCGGGGGCGGTGGCGGGGGCGGGTCTTCATGTGAAACCAAATCTATGTTGACACCGTAAACATGACAAGGTATGTTAACACTGTTAACATCAACGACCCTCACCTCCTCGTCCAATGCGCACACTCAACCGTCTCACTCCGTGGCTGTCATTCGTTCTCCTGGCTGCCGGCAGTCTCATTTTCATCGGCGGCGGGCGCCTGCACCCGCACGTGGGCAACGCGATGGGCCCGCTCGGAAGCGCCGATTACTTCCTTCACTTCGCCCGGACAATCATGTCGACAGCCGGCTGGGTGCCGATGCACGTCATGATTCTCGTCGGACCGGTGCTCTGGGCGCTCGCGGCGCCGGCAACTCGCGCCGCGCTCCCTGAAGGCGGCGCTCCGTTGTGGGCCACCGCTCAGGTAGCTCTCACTATCTCCGCCGCACTCTGGGCAGTGGTGTTCGTGGTGGACGGCTTCGTTGCGCCCGTTTTCGCCGCGGCACTCGTGGCGGCCCCCGCCGGTGCGCCCGACCCCGCGCTTCTGGCCTCATTCGCGGCAAATCAGACGACGGTCATCCGGCTTGGTCTCATCAGTTGGATTCTCAACGGCGCCGCAATCGCGTTGTTCTCTGTTGGGCTGCTCTTTACGCCTGGACGCTCATACCTGCGGATCGCTGTGGGAGTGACTGGGCTGTTACTTGGCGTATGGCCGATTGTCGCCGCGATCACAGGCGAGTTCCTTCCGGGGCCCTTCACGAGTGACGCATGGAAGGAAACTGCGCTCGTCACGTCGATCTGGTACTTACTTCTTGGAGTGACTCTGGCGTCGACGCGTGGGGCACGAGCGAAAGCAGTTTGACTTTGGCACGCAGCTGAGTAGCTCGGCGGCGCGCAATTACCCACTGCCTGTCAGCGAACGATGATCTTCCGCTTGTACCGCAGCTGGCTGTCCGGCGGCCCCACGGTCACGACGTATTCGCCGGGCTCGCGCGCCATAAACTCCGCGTCGTACATCTCGCCGACGCCGAGCCTGCGAATCGATGGTCCCGTGACAGCAAGGGCAGGCGGAAGGTCAGCCCCGTCCTTGGCGAGCCCTCGCCACGTGACGGCGTCCGCGCCGCGGCGAATCGCGAAGAACAGCCGCACCGCGGGGCCGATGTTGATGAATCGGAAGCGGTGTGGCACTCCCACCGCCATCTCGATTAAAGGTCCGGTTGCCGAGTCACCGTTGATCGTGATGAGAGCCGGGTTCCTGCGTCCGTCCCATCCGGCTGTGAAGACATGGTCGGTGCTCGGATCGAATTTCTGGCCGGGCTCGAGAACGATAATCGGGCCAAAAAGTCCGGAGGTCAGCTGCTCGATGTCGTTCAGGTGAGTGTGATACATGAACGTTCCCGCGCGGGGCAGGGTGAGCCGCGCGGTAAATGAGTCGTTAGGCGAGATAGTCGGGGCGAGCAGGCTGGGGTTGCCGCTCCACCCCGCAACTCCGTCGGAGTAGCTCTCAAGCTCGATGCCGTGCCAGTGAATCGAAGTGGCTTCGCGGAGCCGGTTCACGATCGTGACGTCCGTCGGCTCGTCGCGCGTCACGACTATCGTCGAGCCGGGAATCTCGACCGAGTCGAGAGCGGGGACACGGTCATCTCTCTGCAGCACATACCCGAGAGCGCGCGGAGCGTGGCCGCGCCGCCGCCCCTCGTTGACGAAGAGGTGAAGCTTCCTGACGTTGGCGCGGCGCGCCGGCCGCAACCCACCGGGCTGATTGACAGTGATGCCGAGAACGAGACCCGACATGTGCGCAGCGGCGTCAACCGAATGCAGCGCGTGCTCGCTCGCTATTTCGCCCGTGAGCTGCGCGGTGCCCGGGAAGACATGGAAGGTGATGTGGCAATGGAAGAGCCAGTTGCCGGCGCGGTCAGGGCTCCAGACCATGTACATCGTATGACCGGGACTCAGATCCTCGGTCACAGCGAGCCGGCGTTTCGCGGATGCGTAGAGAGTGTCGGCCCGGCCGGTGCCGCGCGCATCCACCCGGAAATAAAAACCATGCAGATGCATCGGGTGATTTCGCGTGGTCGCGTTCACTACGTGCCATCGAAGCGTATCGCCCACGTCCGCCAACACTCGCTCGGTGAACGGCCAGGTCCTGCCATTGATTGCAACCGCGTTGCTGTACGTGTTCGAATCCTTCGGGTGACCCCAGATGTTGAGGACGAAAATGCGATCTGGCGGAGCTCCGCCCTCAGGGTCGACGACGAACGCTCCGCCGAGCTGCTCACTCTCGGGAATGCCGTCGCCCGGCCGCGCCCTGATTGGCAGCAGTCCGGGTGTCGCCATGTAGAAGTACGTTCCCGGGGCACCGGCAACGAAGCGCACGGTTCGCGACTGGCCGGGAGCGATCGAAATGCTGTCGAGTGAAGCGGCGGGTCGCTCGACGAGTCCGCGAACGTATACAGTAGAATCCGTGAGCGTGTTTCGAATCGTCGCAACGATTGTCGTCCCGGTACGCACGCGAATGAGCGGCGCGGGAATCTGCGGCTGCTTTCCTTCTTCGGCCAACGCGGGAACGTCGACGAACGGGCCGGTAGGCGATTCAGGGTACCACCGCGCCATTCCCACCACGAGGCGAACTGTCAGAACACCGTTCTTGAGCTCACCGGCCCGCTTTCTGTTGTCGTTTGCCTTTACGACGGCAAGCGGTGGAGCATGCGCCGATGCCTTCGCGAGCCTCGCCTGCGCAGCCGCTCGCTCCACTGGCAGCGTGAGCAGCAGCGGGCTAAAAAAAAATGCAATGAGGAAGGGGTTC
>JALYJX010000448.1 GCA_030775065.1 Gemmatimonadota bacterium
CGCAATCCCTGCTAATCCGCAGACCCTGTTGCCTTACTGGGATGACCTTTTCCCAGGCAAAACTGGAAATATCTACTGGCAGGAATCGGCTGGCACCTTGACGGTGCAGTGGAATTCTGAAGAGCACTTCCAAGGCGGCGGCTCCACGGCCACCTTCCAAGTGAAGGTCTTCAGCGCCGGCGCCGTTTATGCCCAGTTCATCTACAGCAGCATCATGGGAGTCAACTTCGTCGGCGGTAGTGGCGCGACGATTGGCTACATGGATGGCGCAGTCGGCGGTCCCAACGGCGGCGACAACATCCAGTACAGCTTCAACACGGCAAACGCAGTCGCGAACGGAACCGTTCTTTCGATCGTTCCCGAGCCTGGCACGTTCATTGCGATCGGCATCGGCCTCGCAGGTTTGGCACTAGCTCGACGACGACGCTAACCAAAACCGCATCGAACCAATAAGGAGAGCCGCATGGCTCTCCTTTCGCTTTAATCCGTGGTGGGCCCGGCAGGATTTGAACCTGCGACCAAGCGGTTATGAGCCGCCTGCTCTGACCACTGAGCTACAGGCCCGTGCAACAGACCAGCATACTACCGGAGTACAATAGGTGAGCGAAAGCCGAACCCATAGGGGAGCCCGAAAGGGCTGAGAGTTCCGAAAGGAAGACCCTAGAACCTGATCCGGATAATGCCGGCGTAGGGAATGCGGAAACGAGTCGTTCCGAAGACCGTTTCGCGTTTCAAAGCGCGGGGCGGTCTCTCGCTTTAAGGAACCAAATGAAGCGAGCTTTCACCCTCATAGAACTCCTCGTCGTCATCGCGATCATCGCGATCCTCGCCGCCATTCTTTTTCCCATTTTCGGCCGCGCCAAAGAGGCCGCCAAGCGCACCGCATGCGTCAGCAACGCCCGCCAGGTTGGCATCGCCCTCGAGATGTACCTCGCCGATACCAACGACGTCATGCCCATCTTTTACGCCTACAACTCCCAGCCGCCCGCGGGCCAGCCGGGGCACAAGGGCGTCGAAGTCCAGATCCTCGCCTACACCGCCAGCACAGACGTCTTCAAATGCCCCCTCGATTTCGGCGGCCCCTACACCGCGCTCGAAGTCCCCGGCGCCGACAGCTACTGGAGCGCATACGGCAGCAGCTACCGCTTCACAAAATGCATGTTCAGCGTCGTCGAGGGCGAGAGCAGCGGCAACAATCAGCCCTACAACTACACCCAAATCGTCAACCGCTCGCAGGTCGCCGAGCCCAGCCGCACCCGCATCATGCGCGACGAAATGTTCCCGATCTTCGACGCCAAAATCACGCCCGACGCCTGCAACCGCTACGGCTACGACTGCCCGCCGCCGTGGAATTACTACACGAAATGGCACACCACCGGGGGCACCATGATCTTCGCCGACACGCACGCGAAGCACGTCTCGGGCACGGCGGGCTTCGACGCGGTCGCGGTCGACCCCGAGGGAAACCCCGCCGGCGACCCGCATCCAACCGCGGGCACCTGGTACTGGGCCTGCGACTAGCGGGAGCCTTTCATTGCTACTCTAATTGATAAGTAGAGTAACTCTGAATCATTCTCTGTTACTCTAATTGATACATAGAGTAACTCTGAACCATTCCCTGCTACTCTGATTGTTAAATAGAGTAACGCTGAATCATTCCCTGTTACTCTAATCTATAAGTAGAGTACCGCTGGAACATTCTCTGTTACTCTAATTGGTACAATAAGTACCCATGACGAAAGCTAGAGTAGCGGATTGGTACCCCCTGACGGATGGCGAGCGCATCACGTGGCATCGGAACTTCGCCCAGATGTGCGCCGAGAGCGGGGCGTCGTTTGGACTGAGCGCAGCGGAGATCGCGCAGGCGGAGGCGGACGCGGAACTCGTGCTGGCGGTGATCAACAGCATCGTGCAGACGCGCGCTTATTACCAGGCGCTGGCGGAGTTCAAGCGGCAGGTGCTCCAGGGCTCGTCCACGGCGCAGATGCCGGATGCGCCGACGGCGCCGGCGGGCGTTTCGGTGCCGATGGGGGCTTTGCCGGGGATCATGCGCCGCACGCGGCGGCTTGCCGGGTTTTTGCGGGTGCAGAAGGGGTTTTCGCGGGCGCAGCAGGAGCGTTTTGGGATCGCTTCGCCTGAGGCTGGGCCTTGCGGGCGGCCTTCGGTGACGGCGTTTTCGGAGCCTCGGGGGATTGTGCGGCTACGGCTTTTGATGGCGGGTTACCGGTTCCTGGCGGTGGATTGCCGCGTGGCGGGCGGGGCTTGGGAGCAGATCGGGCTGGCGATGCGGCGGGTGTATATGGATCGGCGCGCGCCTTCGGGTGGCGTGCCGGAGGTTCGGGAGTATCGGGTGCAGGGTTTTGTCGCGAATGGGCGGGTCGGCGAAAACAGCGACGCGGCGTCGTGCGTCACTTTGCCGTAGTCGGCGTGGCGTAAAATCGCGGCGATGGGAGTGCGGTTTGATCGGGAGGAGGACTTTCTGTTGGCTCTTTGCCTGGCTGTTGGCAGCGCGGCGTTTGGGAGCGTGCTTCAGAAGATGGCGGTCATGGGCATCGACCCGAAGACGGTGAGCGAGATCGACGCGGAGATTTTGTCCGCGCATCTTGGGATTCCGGCGGCAGCGGCGGCGGCGCTGGTGGACCGGGGCTCGGAGGTGCATAAAGCCCTGGCGCGATACCGCAAGCAGGTGGGGACGAAATCGGTTCGCATGCTGACGCCGGAGAGCGTGTTGTATCCGAAGCGGGTTACCGACTTTTTGGCCTCGCCGCCGGCGTTTTTGTTTGCTTACGGCAATCTGAGGGCGTTGAATTCGACGACGTTCGCGGTTATCTGCAGCCGAGACCCGTCGCCAGCGAACCTGGAGGCGGTGGAGCGGGCGGCGGAGCAGGGGGTTTTGGCTTCGAAGGTGCTTGTGGGGGGGCACGAATACCGATGCTTATCAGCGGGCGGCTGTGGTGCCGTTGCGCTGGGGGGCTCCGCGGATT
>JALYJX010000449.1 GCA_030775065.1 Gemmatimonadota bacterium
CTCTTCAGCCGCCGGACGCTCTTCAGCCGCCGGACGCTCTTCAGCCGCCGGACGCTCTTCAGCCGCCGGACGCTCTTCGCTCGCTGCGGGCCGCTCGTCGGGAGCTGCCGGTGCCGCCGGTGCCGCCGGTGTTACGCCTTCCTGATTCTCGTTCTCTGCCATTTTCTCTAAAACTCCAGGCCGCCTTCGCGGGCTCCATCGGCCACCGCCTTCACGCGGCCGTGATACAGATATCCTCCGCGGTCGAACACGACTCTCGTGACGCCCGCCTCCTTTGCCTTCTGCGCTATGCGCTTGCCGACTTCGGCAGCCTTCTCCGTCTTCTTTCCGCTCAGCCCCTGATCGGTCGCCGTCATGAGAGTGCGCTGAGTCACGTCGTCAACGATCTGCGCGTAGATGTGCTTCAGCGATCTGTAGACTACGAGACGAGGCCGCTCGCCGGTTCCATTCACTCGCTTGCGGATGCGGTAGTGGCGCCGCGTACGCAGCCCAGCCCGGCCCCGAGTTGCCATCTTCGCCATTACTTGCCTCCTGCCTTGCCGGCTTTTCTGCGGATCTGCTCGCCGGCGTACTTGATGCCTTTCCCCTTGTACGGCTCGGGCGGGCGCAGACTGCGAAGCTCCGCGGCAACCTGGCCGACGATCTCCTTGTTTGCGCCGTCGATGAGAATCTGCGTGGGCACAGGCGCCGTGAGCTTGATGCCTTCCGGAGCCCGGTATTCGACCGGATGCGAGAACCCGAGCGCCAGCTGCAGCCCGTACGGACGCGCCTCGGCCTTATAGCCGACGCCGACTATGTCGAGCTGCTTCTGGTAGCCCTTCGTGACGCCCTCGACCATGTTCGAGATGAGAGTGCGGCTCAGGCCGTGAAGCGCCTTGTGCTTCGATTCGTCGGAGGGACGCGCGACGCTGACGGTGCCGTTCTCCACTGTCAGCTTCATATCCGGATGAAAAGTGCGCGTGAGCTCCCCGCGCGGGCCTTTCACCTTCAGCGTGTTCCCTTCGATCGTAACCGTGACGCCGTTTGGAACGGCGACGGGATGTTTTCCAATGCGTGACATTCGTGAGTTCTCCTTCCCCTACCAGACGAGGGCGAGAATCTCGCCGCCGGTGCGCGCCTGGCGCGCCTGGCGGTCGGACATCAGCCCCTTTGACGTACTCAGTATCGCCATGCCGAGTCCGTTTCGAACGCGCGGGATCTCGGTGACGCCAACGTACTTGCGAAGTCCCGGCGTCGACACGCGCTGAAGCTCGCGGATCACCGGCTGGCCGCCCTGCGCGTACTTGAGCACAACGCGCAGCGTCTGCCGCCCGGTCTCCGCCTCGAGCGTCCTGTAGTCCTGAATGAAGTGGTTCTCCTTCAGGATCTTCGCTATCTCGACTTTCATCTTCGAGCCGGGCATGTCAACGCGTCGGTGCTTCGCTCCGCATGCATTGCGGATGCGCGTCAGCATGTCGGCAATAGGATCTGTCATACTCATCTAGTGTCTCCAAACGGATCTAACGGATTGAACGAATCAGAAACGGATTGATCGGAAAGTTCGTCCGCAGTCCGCAGTTCAGTCCGCAGTCCGCAGTGTAGTACCGCAGTCCGCAGTGCAATCCCGCAGCCCGCAATTGCTGTTGTCGTCACCAACTCGCCTTTCTCACTCCGGGGATAAACCCGGACAATGCCAGCTCCCGGAAGCAGATTCGGCACACGCCGAACTTTCTGAGGAACGCGCGCGAGCGCCCGCACCTGCCGCACCGGTTGTGCTGACGGACGTCGAATTTCGGCTTTCGCTTGCTCTTCTCAATCATGGCCTTTCGTGCCATTACCTGATCTCTCTGAAAAAAATGTTGCCCACTGTCAGCTCTGAACGACGATGGGCTTGTCATCGCCCTTGAACGGCATGCCGAGCTCCCGCAGGAGAGCGAACGCCTGATCGTCCTTGTTCGTCGTGGTCACAAATGTGATGTCCATCCCGTGGATCTGCTCGACCATGTCGTAATTGATCTCCGGAAAGATCATCTGCTCCTTCACGCCCATGCTGTAATTCCCGCGGCCGTCGAACGAGCGCGTGTTGATTCCGCGGAAGTCGCGGATTCTGGGAATCGCCACCGTGATCAGGCGATCCATGAACTCCCACATCCGGGCTCCGCGAAGCGTCACTGCCGCTCCAATCTCCTGCCCTTCGCGCTGGCTGAAGTTGGCGATCGACTTCTTCGCCTTGCGCCGCACCGGCCGCTGGCCGCTGATCACCGCGAGCTCCTCGACGACCTTGTCCAGCACTTTCGGATTCTTGATCGCTTCGCCGACGCCGCAGTTGAGAACGATCTTCTCGACCGTCGGAATCTCGTGCGAGTTCTTGTAGCCGAACTGCTCCTTGAGGCGGGCCCGTACCGTCTCCTGGTAGTAGATCTTGAGGCGTGGCGGAGGAGCGGGAAGTCCGACGCCGGCGTGCGCCTGCTGCTTCTGCTCGCCGCTTTCCTTCTTCTTTCCCTTGCCCTTCGCTTCCTTCGGGTCGCCGCCGGGAGGCTTGGGTGGTCCCGCTCCTTTCACGTGCTTCTTCTCTTTGTCAGCCATTTATCGATTCTCCGTCAGCGTACGCGGGGGATAGGCTCCCCCGTGCGCACGCCAACCCGTTCCTTGGTTCCGTCCGTGTCGATTCGCGCCTTCGTGCGGGTCGCCTCGCCTGTCTTGGCGTCGATCAGCATCAGGTTCGACGCATGCACCGCCGCCGGCTGCTCGATGATTCCGCTCTTGTCGTCGGCAGTCCGCGCCTTGCGATGCTTCTTCACGATGTTCACGCCTTCTACCAGAACTCGGCCGTTCTTGGGGTAGATGCGCAGCACCTTCCCCTCCTTGCCTCGATCGTCGCCCCGCATCACGCGCACGGTGTCGCCCTTCGACACGCGCATCTTCACGCGCTCGGAGTTGATGCTGTGTCTCGACGTGTTCCGCTTTTTCGCTGTCTTCCGGTGCTTGAGCAG
>JALYJX010000450.1 GCA_030775065.1 Gemmatimonadota bacterium
GTACCACCTGGGCGGCAACGTAGTTTACCGAGGCTCGGCCGCTGTCTCCCCTCGGCTGCGGGCGACGACATTGCTCGGTGTGGACGAGGCTTATCAGAACGGAACGATCCTGTTCTATTCGTTGACCCCGGAGGGAAAAAAGGGCACTGAGCTCCGCGACAACAAGGGGGAAGGTGCGCTCAACAGCGGCATTTTCGCGCAGGAGGAGCTGCTCTTCAACGAGCGCCTGGGGCTCGATCTTGGCGCGCGCTACGACCTGATTCGCTACGACTATCGGGACTTCATCGACCCATCGCTGGATGCGGTGAAGTCGTTCTCACGGGTGACTCCGAAGATAGGCGTGAATTATCGGGCGTCATCCGTTCACAGCTTTTACGCGAGTGTCGGCGGCGGCATCGAGGCACCGGCGGGCAATGAGACCGACCCCGCTTCGACCTTCGGACAGGACACCGTCACTGCGATCAATCCGCTCCTCGATGCCATTCGCTCCACCACTTTCGAGCTCGGGACAAAGCACGCGCTGGTGCTTGCGGCTCTGGCTGATGCGACGCTCGCGTACGACGTAGCGGGCTACTGGACGGAAGTCACGAACGACGTCGTCCCCTATCGCGGTGGCCGTTTCTTTTTCACCGCGGGAAAGGTGAGACGCCGCGGCGTAGAGGCCGGCGCGTCGCTGGTGTTGCCCGCAGGTCTCGAGCTGCGCGGAAACGCGAGCTACTCACGCAACCGCTACATCCAATACACCGTCGATTCAGTACACTACGGAAAGCCGGGAGCAATCGCGGACTACGCCGGGAATGCGGTTGCCGGAGTTCCCGGGACTTCGTACTTCGCGAGTGTCGCGCACCCTCTGGGTTCCCTCATACCGCTGCGCGTCGAGCTATCGGTGCGCGGGGTGGGGGACTACTTCGCCGACGATGCCAACGCCGTTCGTGTGCCCGACTACCATACTGTAGGGCTCACGGTGTCGAGCAGCCGACTGATTCCTCTGAGCAGTCAGCTTGGGCTTCGCGCTTTCGTCGCGGTCGAGAACCTCACCGATCGCCGATATATCGGCTCCGCTTTCGTGAATCCCGACGTCGTGAATGGAGTGCCCGTTGCGTTCGAGCCGGGCTCTCCGAGGGCGTTCGTCGTGTCGGTTTCGCTTGGGTATCGCTAAGAAAAACGACAACTGAAGAACTACCTAGCGAGGAGCGTCCAGGGACTAAAGCGTTGAGCTGGGAGCTGCCTGCGACAATGACTCCTCGAGCTCGCAGTCAAAGGACAAACACTCTGCTTTTGTTGACGGCGTCCCGATAAGTCATTGTCGCCTGCAGCTCTAAGCTCGACGCAGTCGGCCCTGGACGCTCTTCGCTAGGTAGTTCTTCTTGCTTTGTAGTTCTTAGAAGATACTGAGATTGATGTACCGCTTCGGATTCCGCTTGAGGTCCACCATTATCGAATCCATGTGCTGAATCAGCGCACGGACATCGTTGTATGCCCCGGGATCATTCAAAGCGAGACCGACCGAGCCCGGCCCGGAGTTCGCCTTGGAGACGATCGAATCGAGCTTCGCGCTCGTCACCCTGAAGTCCGCCGCGAGCGCCGCCATGTTCGCGCTCGTCTCGCGCACGTTCGTCAAAGTCGAATCGATCTTCGCGGAATCCACGCCCGACGTCGCTCGGCGAAGTGAAGCCTGTGTCAGCGTCAGCTGCCGGTTCTGCTCCGCCGCGATTCTGCTGAAATCGGATACCAGCCGGTTCATGTTCAGCACGAGCTGATTCGAAGAGGCCAGGCTCTTTCGGAGGTCCGTCACGCCTCCAGCTGCGATCAGCTCCTTCTGAAGTGCCGTCGTGATGGCGTTGATGGACGTCGCTATTGAGTCCGCCTTGACCGTGAGCTGCGCGATTCCCGGCGAAGATGGCCCCACGGGTATCGTGTCCTCTTCAGGTATTGACTGAGGATTGGGGGCTTTCGGTGTCAGTGCGATGGCCATGTCGCCGAATATTCCGTTCGGAACGACAGTCGCCGTCGTGCCCCTTGGAACCTTGTACTCGCGGCCGACTCGAAACGTCGTGAGTACGGTTCCATCCTGTCTGAGCTCGACCTCGTCGACGTACCCGACGTTGACGCCCGCGAGAAGAACCGGCTGTCCCTGCTTCAGCCCGGAATTCCACGGGAATTTCGCGTACAGGGCGTAGCCTTTCGAGAGGCCGCCCCGCGCGAGCCAGAGTGATCCGATGATTGCGACGATAATGGCGCCAGCCATCAGCAGTCCAACGAGTACGTCGTCTCGTTTCTTCATGCCTGGAGGTAGGGTGCGAGCAGGAGTGCGGTGAGCGCGTCGAGGACGAGGATTGCGACCGACGTGATGACGACCGCCTGCGCGGTGCTGCGGCCGACGCCTTCAGCACCGACATTCGCGGTGTAGCCCTCGTAGGAGCAGAAGAAAGCAATCGCCGCGCCGAAGATCGTCGCCTTAATGATACTATAGACTATCTGGAACGGCGCGAACGCGAGGCGCAGGCCCTCGGAGAATGCGGCGCTGGTCACGTCCGTTGCGAGCACCGCGGTAAGGTAGGCCGTCCCGACGCCGATGGCGTCCGCGAGAATCACGAGCATTGGAACCATTACAACGGCGGCGATAAACCGCGGCACGACCAGATACGCGATAGGATCATAGGCGAGAGTCTCCAGCGCGTCTATCTGCTCTGTCACACGCATCGTTCCAATCTCGGCGGTCATGCGCGCTCCGACACGGCCGGTGAGGACGAGTCCTGTCAGCAGCGGACCGAGCTCGAGAATGATCGACTGCCTCGAGATCAACCCCACCACCGACAGCTGGACGCCGCCGAAGAGCTGATAGCGTGTCTGAAAGGCCGTGACGGCTCCGATGAATGCGGCAACGATTGCAGCGAGCGGAAGCGAATCCACGCCGATGTTACGCATCTGTCTGATCGTCTCGCGGCCGTAGGTCCCCGGAT
>JALYJX010000451.1 GCA_030775065.1 Gemmatimonadota bacterium
CCCTTGTTGTTCGCCTACGACGTGATACATGGCTTTCGCACCATCTTTCCTGTCCCGCTGGGTGAAGCTGCCAGCTTCAATCCCATCTCGGTGGAAAACGCAGCCCGCGTCGCCGCAGTGGAAGCCACGGCGCATGGTGTCCACTGGACCTATGCGCCGATGGTGGATGTGGCGCGGGATCCTCGCTGGGGCCGCATCGTCGAAGGCTCGGGAGAGGACCCGTACCTCGGCGCAGTGATGGCAGCCGCACGGGTGCGCGGCTTTCAGGGCGGCGGCGGCGGCAACCTCCGCGACCCGACGACCATCGCGGGGAGGGTCAAGCACTTCGCCGCCTACGGAGCGGCCGAGGGCGGGCGTGATTACAACATCGCAGACGTGCCGGAGCGCACGCTGCGCGACGTCTACCTCCCGCCGTTTCAGGCGGCGGTATGCGCGGGCGTAGAGACTTTGATGGCTGCATTCAACGAGATTGACGGCGTTCCCGCGCACGCGCACAGCCGGCTGCTCAACGACGTTCTGCGCGGCGAATGGCGATTCGACGGGGTGGTAGTGAGCGACTGGACCGGCGTGGCCGAGATGCTCAATCACGGCGTCGGGGGCGACAGTGGCAGTGTCGGAAGTCTCGCGCTCAAGTCGGGCGTCGACATCGACATGGTGAGCGAGATCTACCGCAAGAAGCTTCCGGCGCTCGTTCGCGCGGGAGCTGTTCCTCAGCCGGTTCTCGACGAAGCGGTGCGGCGGATGCTTCGCCTGAAGTATCGGCTCGGTCTCTTCCAGAATCCGTACCGCCTGGGGAACGTCGCCGATGTGCAGGGTGCTACGCTTTCGGCCGGGAATCGCACGGCGGCGCGCGAGGTCGCTCGGGAGTCAATCGTCCTGCTCAAGAACGATCGTAACGTGCTGCCGCTCTCGAAGAGCGTGCGCACGCTGGCTGTGATCGGTGCGCTCGCCGCGGATAGCGTTGCCGCTATCGGCAACTGGGGAGCCGTTGGCCGCGGCGAGGACGCAGTATCGGTGCTCACTGGTATCAGGCGCGCGGTCTCTCCGCGCACGCGTGTCGTGTATGCGCGCGGCGCATCTCCAATGGACACTGGCAGTTCCGGAATCGCAGGCGCAGTGCGCGCCGCGAGGCAGGCGGATGCAGTCGTACTCGTGATTGGCGAGTCGCCGTCACAGAGCGCAGAGGCCGAGAGTCGTGCGATCATCGAATTGCCCGGCGCGCAGCAGCGCCTCGCGCAGGCGATTGTCGCGACACGAAAACCCGTAGTCGTCGTTCTGATGAACGGCCGGCCGCTCGCGCTGCAGTGGCTTCACGACAACGTGCCGGCAATCGTGGAGACGTGGTTCCTGGGCGTCGAGCAGGGGACCGCGACGGCGGAGGTTCTGTTCGGCGATTACAATCCCGGCGGTAAGCTGACCGCGACCTTCCCGCGTGTGACGGGCCAGGTGCCAATCTACTACAATCATCGCAACACCGGCCGTCCCCCGGCCAGGGACAACAAATACACGTCGAAATACAATGACGTGCCGTGGACACCGCTTTATCCGTTCGGCCACGGCTTGAGCTACACGACCTTCCGTTATGGCACGCCGCGATTGAGCGCGACAACGATGCGGCCGGGGGACTCGCTACGCGTCGAGGTGCCGGTCACGAACGCGGGGAGGGTCGCCGGTGACGAGGTCGTTCAGCTCTACATTCGCGACGACGTCGGGAGCGTCACTCGGCCGGTGCAGGAGCTGCGAGGATTTCGCCGTGTGCGATTGAATCCCGGTGAGACTCGCACGTTTGGCTTCGCCATCGACGTGCAGGATCTCGCGTTCCACAATGCAGCTTTGTCGCGCGTGGCGGAGCCGGGAAGCTTCACGGTATTCGTTGGAGGCAGCTCGGCGGAAACGAAGCAGCTTCAATTTCAGCTCGAGACCGCGGACGGTCGTCCGGTTCGTGTCCCCGGAACGTGTGAAGCCGTACGATGAAAGCTACTTGACAACTGGAATCGTGTGCCGTAATAGAGGTTTGTAATTCTGGGCTGCCACGCGGGTTGCCAGCAGGGACTACGCGTGGTGACAATCGGCAGACTTTCCTGATCGCCTCTCAAGGGGAGGGTCGTACGCGGCTGCTTCGTGTGTTCGCCGTGCTGCTTTGTGCTCCACTGATATCCGCCTCGCCGGCACACGTGATCGGCAAGGCCGATGCATTGGGACGCTCGGGTATTGCCGACCCGGTCTACCTGCTTATCCGCACTGACGACGCCGGGATGAGTCACAGCGTGAACATGGCTCTCGAGAAGCTCATCCTGAGCGGCCTCCCCGTTTCCGTCTCCGTGATGTTTCCCACGCCGTGGTACCAGGAGACGGTGGAGATCCTCAAGCGGCATCCCGCGGTGTCGGTCGGGATTCACCTGACGCTGAACTCGGAGTGGAAGAATTACCGGTGGGGGCCCGTGCTCGGCCGTGTAGCGGTTCCGACGCTGGTGGACGCGGACGGATACTTCTTCCCATCGGCCTCCGACCTTTTCAACAACAAGCCTGATCTGAAGCAGGTCGAGGCCGAGCTGCGGGCGCAGATCGAGCGCGCGAAAAAGTCGGGGCTCAAGATCGACTACGTCGACTACCACATGGGGACGGTGACTCGCTCGCCCGAGTTCCGCGAGATCGCCGAGCGGCTCGCGAAGGAATACGGCCTGGGGATGTCGGAGTACTTCGGCGAGATGAGTCACGATCCGCAATACGCCGCGGCGCCCGCGAAAAAGGGAGACAGCCTCGTCGCGATGATCGATCGTCTGACACCGCGCCTCAATATGGTAATCACACACGTCGGAATAGACGACGCGGAGCTTGGGGCATTACTCGACATGAACACCAGCGGGCCACTACCCGAGATGAGCAAGAATCGTCAGGGGGAGCTGGATGCGCTCACGTCGCAGCGGTTCAGAGATGCGCTGAAAGCCCGCAATGTTCAGCTC
>JALYJX010000452.1 GCA_030775065.1 Gemmatimonadota bacterium
TTGATGGCGGAACGTCTTGACGCGCGTCTCGCTCCAACTGTTGCCCGGCCCCGTGCGGGAGCCGATTCGGTTCAGGAGGTTGGCGATGTATTTGTCGGGCCAGCCGAGGGCCAGTTCCCGAACCAAATCCACCGTTTCCTTGGTGGCGGCGTTCTTGTTCCGGCCCGTCCGGTTTTTCGGCACTTCCAATGATGTATGCACTCCGCCGACCCAATGAATGACCAGTTCGATCCTGAAGGAGGCATGATTGATTTGAACGATGACTTCGCGGATGGCGGTTCGGAGGATTCGTTTCTTCGTAAACGTCGTTTAGACCGCGTGGGGTGATGGGCTGCAAAGATGCTGAAGGATCAAGAAGCAGGAACGGGGTCTAGCGGTTTCCAGCGTGCCGGCACCAGATCGGGAATGTCGTGATTTTTTGCGGCCGGCAGCCGCCGCATCAGGTCGCGCAGATATTCCCACGGGTCAATCCGGCGCCGACGACAACTGACGATCACCGAATAAATCACCGCGCTGCGCCAGCCTGCTTCCGGGTGCCCGAAGAACAAATAGTTCCTCTTCCCCACGCAGCTGGGTCTCAGGGCATTCTCGGTCAAATTGTTGTCGATCTCCAGCCGGCCATCCTCCAGGTAGCGGTTCAAGACGTCCCACTCCGAGAGCGCGTAGCTCACCGCTTTGCCCAGCGGACTCTGCGGCAGGAGCGTGGGCGCTAGTTGATCCAATCGGACTTTCATTCCGGCCAGGATCGGCGGGGCCAGTTGATGTCGCAACGCATGGCGTTGTTCCGCGCTCATCGCTTCCTCCCGCGCATGCCGCTCGATCAAATACAACTTTCGCATCTCGATCACCAGCCACTCGGCTTCCTTGGGCTGGATGGCCAGTGCGTCCACCAGCTTGCGCCGAGCGTGGGCCATGCATCCGCACGGCTTCAAGCCCGGCCGCTCTCGGGCCAAGGCGCCATAAACTCCGTAACCGTCTCGCTGCAGATAGCCTTCAAAGTCACCCAGCAACTCCTGCGCGTACGCTTTGCCCCGGCCCGGATGAAACTCGAAAATCACGTCCTCACCGGGTCGGCCTGCCAACCACAGATAGCCGGTGGCGCATTTACCTTTGACCTCCGGGTCCATCACCTTCACCGGCGTCTCGTCGACCTGCAGGTAATCTCCGGCCAGCAACTCCGCCTTCATCTGCCGGACCACCGGTTGCAGCCAGCGAGCCCCGTGCTCCACCCAATCGCAGAGCATCTGACGGGGAAAGTTCACGCCCAGGCGCGCGAACTGTTGCTCCTGCCGATACAGCGGCAGGTGGTCGTCATACTTGCTCAACATGACGTGAGCGATGAGCCCCGGTCCGGGGTAGCCCTTCTCCACAGGCGTCGCCGGCAAGGGCGCGATGCTCACTGTCCCCTGGCCGCAAGGACAAGCCAGCTTGGGCCGCAGGATCTCGTGGCGAATAATCCTGGCCGGGATGTATTCGAAGCGCTCGCTCTTCTCACACCCAATCTCGCACTTGGCCTTCCCGCAATGCGGGCAAAGTTTTTCTTCCGGCTCAATCCGTTGGCTCACGGTTTCCAAAACACGCGCGGTCGGCGTCCGGGCCGGCTGGCGCGGGCGGACTTGGTCCAGGCTGGCCGGCAAACCTTCGACGGCCACCCCGGCAGTGGCCGGCGGTTCCGCCGGCGGCGGGAACAGGGACAAAAGGATCTGCTCCTTCGAGAGCGTCTCCGTGGAAAGAGCGCGGTCGGAGGTCGGACCGAAGAGTTGCTTCTCCAGTTGACTGACCCGCCACTGCAACTGCTGGATCATCGCATGAGCCGCGGGCAGCGTTTCCGGGAGCGTCTCGGTGTTCATGCGATTCGCCAGATCCGATCGATGTCATGGGCATTTCGTTCAAAGAAAAATGAAAAAGTTTTCGGAGCCTTGGTGCTTCGATCCGATCGTGATCTTCACCGTCGATACCAGTTGGATTTGGCGCGCACTTCCAGACCACAGACCAATGCACCCAGTTCCTCCGAACGCAACGACACGCTCGGGCCGTCGGCGGCCGGCCAGGTGAACCGGCCTTTTTCCAACCTTTTTGCGCAGACCAGCAAGCCCGATCCGTCCCACCATAAAATCTTGAGGCGGTTGCGTCGGCGATTGGTGAACACGAAGCAGTGGCCGCTTAATGGATCCTGAGCCAGGACTTGCTGCGCCAGTCGGCTCAACGCATTGAAGCTGCCTCGCAAGTCCACGGGCGCCACCGCGACGAAGACTCGCGTCGCTCCGGTCAGCGTCAGCATGACCGACGCAGTTTGGCCAGCAGGTCTTGGAGCATCGGCACCGAAGCCTGGCTCCTCCAACGTAATTGAGTTCCGTCCGGCAGGCTGACCTCTCCCACCCAGTGGCCACCTGCGCTGAACACCTCGGCCAGTGAGACTTGCTGGAAGGCACGTGGTGCAGGTGGAGGCTGGCCGGGGGCGCCGGTCCTGGGACGTCGACTTCGGCGGCACCAATTGTAGAGCGTGGACACCGCCAGGCCATGTTGAGAGGCAAACTCGGCTGCCGTCAATTGGCTGCCCTTGAACTCCTCCAGGAGCGCCGACCGCTGCTGAGCGTCAAATCGCGGCCGACGACGGGAGACACCGTGGTGGAATTTCATGACCGTGTTTTACCACGCATCATGCCCCGCTCCGCTAGATGGGGCTCAGATGACGCTTACGATGCAGGCGGTGGGCATGGTCAACGATCACATGGTCGATTGCTTCCGCCACAAGCAGGTCGCGAAGCTCCGCTAGCCGGAGCGCGGGTGTCTCACCCGCGTCGGCACCGGATTCGAGCGTTGGAGATACGTAACGTCCTTCTTGTTCCAACACCGCGCGGGTGAGGACACCCGCGCTCCAAACGCCTCGCTAGAACAACCTTTTTCTCGACATCGGCAGCAGCGCGATCCTCAGGTTCAGTCCAATCACCTTGAAGA
>JALYJX010000453.1 GCA_030775065.1 Gemmatimonadota bacterium
TGGTGGGGACGTAGGTCTTTCCTATGGCGCGCAGCGCAGAATCAGCCCGCGGGATCGTCGCGTTCACGCGTGCGTCGTTCCCGCCGTACAAGCCAAGCACGGGAGCTTTCACGCTGGAGAGCCGCTCCGTTGCGGGCGAAGTCCCGTAATAGACGACAGCAGCTCCAAGCGTTGGCGAATGCGCTGCGTGGGCGAACGAAACCCCTCCCCCCCAACAGTAGCCGACGATTCCATACCTCGGCTGCGCTGCCGGCAACGCCATCCCATACCTGGCTGCAGCGTCGATTTGTTGCTGAATCCACGCCGGATCGAGGGTCCGGATTGCGGTCGATGCCTCCTGCTGAGTAAGGGTGTCGGACCCTGCGGCTCGCGGCTTCATGGTGAGGAAGTCGGGAGCGATCGCGATGAATCCATCGGCAGCGAGTGATCGGCGACTGCACGGACCCAGGTGGACAATCCGTAGATCTCGTGAATGACGATAACTACAGGGGCTTTCGTCTTTCGCTCGGGATAAACGACCCAGGCGCGGATACTGTCGGTGGGTGATCTGGACACGGTTGCCCACTCGCCGTGACGCGGGGAGCTGTTGAGGCGTTCCATCGCGCTCGCCGCGTCGGCGGGAAGGCCTGGCGTGGCAGCTACGACCGTGGCCGAAGGCACGGCGCCCGATGCCGATGGCTGGCTGGAAGCGGCGCTGCCTCCCATCTGGCTGCTGCTGCAGGCGAAAACCGTAAACGTCGAAGCGATGAGAACGAAAATAGAGGGGCCGTATCGGGGCATAATTACCTCGGCGAGGAGTCGGTCAGCTCGACAATGCTATTCTTTACGCCAGCTTGCTGGCAAGAAACTCACAAACCCGTCGTTCGGCATAATAGAAAGGTTGTAACGGATTATTTCCGGCAATAAAACCGGCGTGTCCACCGTGGGCCGGAAAATCCACTTCGAGCGCGGGATTCAGTGCGGCGACCTTCCGGACGTCCGTCAGCACGTTCGGGGGCATGAACGGGTCGTCGACGGCATTAAATAGTAGCGTAGGGATACTAATGTGATGGAGCCACCCCAGTGAGCTCGACCGGGCGTAATAGTCATCCGCGCCGGAAAAGCCGTGCAGCGGACCGGTGAGCAATTCGTCGAACTCGTACATGGTCCGGATACGTGACAGCTGCTCTCTATCGACGAGGTCGGGAAACCGCTCCAGCTTGGCGATGGTCTTCCGCTTGAGCGATCGAATGAATTGTCGCTGATATACCTTGGCGAATCCGCGATTGATGTGCCGCGATGAGCGCGCCAGGTCGAAGGGGACTGAAATTGTTGCCGCTGCCTTGAGCCGCGGTGAAACGGCGTCGTTTTTCTCACCCAGATATTTGAGGAGCACATTACCACCAAGTGAGACACCGGCGACAAGGAGCGGCCCTGCGGGTGATTCGCTCAGAATACGGTCGACCACGAACGACAGATCGGTCGTCTCGCCGGAGTGATAGAACCGTCTGGTGACGTTCAGCTCGTCGCCGCACGATCGGAAGATCAGCATGTCAGCCGCCCATCCCCTTCTTCGTGCCTCGCTCAGCAACCCCTGCGCGTAGTGTGAACGAATCGTTCCCTCGAGGCCGTGAAGGATCAACAGCCGTGGCGCTTCGGGCTGGGCTGAGGGCAGGCGATGCAGGTCGACGAAGTCCCCGTCCGGCGTGTTCCAGCGAATGCGCTCGGTAGGCTGCGGCGTCTCACGCCGAAAGAGCTTGCCCCACATTGTCTGGGCGTGCGCACCCGGAAGCCACCACGCGGGTGAATACCTGCTCATTGCGCGACAGTGACTCTCGAAACGGAGATGATTGGAAGGGCGTGCATGATTAACATCAACGGGTGATAAGCCCGCAATCTATGGAGGTCCAGATCTTCGGAGTCCGAAAGAGCGCCGAGACACGCAAGGCGCTCCGGTTTTTTGCAGAGCGACGCGTGCGGACACACTTCGTGGACTTGATGGAGCGGCCAGCCTCCAAAGGCGAGCTTCGCAGGTTCGTTCAGAAATTCGGGATTACCGCGATGATAGACCAGAAATCGAAGCGATATCAGGAGCTTGGGTTGTGCCACTCACGCATGTCCGACGAGAGCTGGATCGAAAAGCTCGCCGAAGAGCCATTGCTGCTACGAATGCCGCTGGTGCGAAGCTCCAATCAGGTTTCGATCGGCGATGATGAGACCATGTGGAAGAAATGGATGGAACGATGATGGATACGCCAAACCGGTTCGGGACGTTCCTCGTCCCCGGTCCAACCGAAGTCAGACAGGAAGTTCTGGCTGCGATGGCCAGGCCGATGATCCCCCACCGAAGCTCCGAGTTCGAAGAGCTGTTCTCCCGTCTGCAGACGGGACTCAGATACGTCTTCCAGACAGACCGCCCGGTTTACGTGTCGGCCTCCTCTGCAACAGGAATGATGGAAGCCGGAATACGATGCTCACCACCCGGCCGGATACTCTCTCTGGTGAATGGAGCCTTCTCCGACCGGTTTGCCCATATCGCGGAAATGTGCGGACGGCATGTAGACCGGTACGAGGTTGAATGGGGCTCAGTGCACGAAGTAGTTGAGTTAGAAACTTACCTGACCAAAACCAGGTACGCAGCAGCTACCGTTGTGCACTCCGAGACTTCCACTGGAGCGCTCAACGATATTCGTGCACTGTCGGACACTGCACATTCGCACGGGGTCACTTGCCTGGTTGACAGCGTGAGTGGGCTCGGGGGCGCCGAGGTGTGGACTAAGGAGTGGCGGTTAGATTACGTTCTAACAGGCTCACAGAAGGCTCTCGCTCTCCCACCCGGATTGGCCTTCTCAACTGCATCCGCCGGCTTCATCGACTCTGCGAGGAGTTCAGAAGGCCGCGGGGTCTACTTCGACTTGGTCGAAATGGACGATTTTGCGGCTCGCGGGCAAGTGCCCACGACCCCTGCTCTTTCC
>JALYJX010000454.1 GCA_030775065.1 Gemmatimonadota bacterium
TACCTGCTCTCGGGCGGGCGTCCCGAGCTTGCCGAAGCCGCGAAGGGCGGGACAGGACGCCGGAGCGGCGCTGCGGAAATGACGGAAGCCGCATGAGATCATCGAAACGCCTTCGCGCATGCCTGAACTGACGCGCGAGTCGAAGCCGCTTCTTCTGACAGGCGGACGGATTCTCGACCCCTCTCAGACTCTCGACGAGCCTGGCGATCTCCTGGTATTGAACGGAAAGGTAGAGGCAGTCGGCGGCCGCGTTGAGAATCCAGATGGTGCAGAGGTGATCGACTGCGCCGGCTGCATCGTGTCGCCGGGCTTCATAGACGTCCATTGCCATCTTCGCGAGCCGGGCAGGGAGGACGTGGAGACAATCGCGACAGGTGCGCGCGCCGCAGCCGCCGGCGGCTTCACGGCAGTCTGCGCGATGCCGAACACGGATCCCGTCACTGACAATCAGGCAGCGGTGGGATTCGTCATCCGACAAGCGAATCGAGCTGCCGCTGCAAGAGTGTATGCGATTGGCGCGATCTCAGTTGGCCAGCGGGGAGAGACGCTGGCGGAGTTTGGAGAGATGGTCGGTGCGGGCGCTGTGGCCGTGAGTGACGATGGACGCCCAGTGGTGAGCGCGCAGCTCATGCGGACAGCCCTCGAGTACGCGCGAACATTCGGGATACCCGTGATCGATCATTGTGAGGAGCCGACTCTCGCTTACGGCGGCGCAATGAACGAAGGGATCGTCAGCGCCCGCCTCGGCTTGAAGGGAATACCTGCCGAAGCTGAAGAGATCATGGTGATTCGCGACATTCTTCTCGCGCGGCGGACCGGCGGCCACGTTCACCTTGCCCACATGAGCACGCGTGGCTCCGTTGAGCTGATCCGCTGGGGTAAAGAGCGCGGCATCAATGTCACGGCGGAGGTGTGCCCACATCACATCTCGCTCACGGAGGACCGTGTTGGCGCCTACGATACAAATGCAAAGATGAATCCACCGCTGCGCACGGCCTCGGACGTCGAGTCGCTGCGTGAGGCGGTGCGTGACGGCACAATCGATCTGATCGCGACCGATCACGCCCCGCATCATTACGACGAGAAGGAGCGCGAGTTCGCCGATGCCCCAAACGGGATTATCGGGCTGGAGACGGCGCTTGGAGTCGTGGTGACCCACCTGGTCGATTCAGGAATGCTCGACTACGCAACGCTCGTCGAGCGAATGTCCTGCTCACCGGCTCGCATATTCAATCTTGAGGGTGGGACCTTGCGCCGCGGGGCCGAGGCGGACATAACGGTGTTTGATCCTGCCCGGAAATGGACCGTCGAGCCTTCGGAGATGCTGAGCAAGGGGCGCAACACTCCCTATGCGGGCATGACGCTTTCCGGCCGCGCGGTATGTACAATTGTTGGAGGCAGGATCGTTCATCAAATGGGGAGCCCAGCGGCGGCACGTTTGCAGCCGGCGCGATCATGAGGTAGAGGGACGGAAATGAGCAAGTCGAAGACAAACGCGCTCGATGCTCTGCGCGCTCTGATAGCGGAGCGCCAGCAGTACGATCAATGGATCTCGACGCTCGAGTCGAAGCGCGACGGGACCGTCGAGCACGTTTTCAATCGCGTTTACTCTGATTATCGCAGCAGGCTCGACAGGGTTGTTGGCGAGATCAGGGGCCACGCCGAGGAGCTGCAGCTCAGCATCGCGGCCCTTTCTTCGCGCCTCGGCGAGGTCGCGAAAGAGGAAGAGGCGAAGCGCGACACGATGTCCGAAGCTGAGCTGCGCGCGGCGGTTGGCGAGTACGACGTCGCTCAATGGGAGTCGATGCAGGTGGATTCAAAGCGGCAGCTCGACAAGATTGCCGCCGATCGCGCATCGCTCGAGGGTCAGCTCGCCGAGCTGGAGAGCATCAGAAAGTTGAGCGAGGTCTCTGCGCCTTCGGGCGAAGGCGGCGCAGCCGCGGCCATGCCGGCTGCTGAGCGCGCGAAGGTTGAGACGGCTCGAGCTGAGCCGCAGAAAGCCGAGCAGCAGAAGCCTGCGGAGGCCGCTCGAGTAACCGAGCCCACGGAAGACGGGCCGATCACTTTCGTCAGGGCTGACCGAATAGACGAGCCACCACCTCGCAAGCAATTCAGCGATGCGGGCTGGCCGGCAAGGGACATAGTGGAGCAGGCGCCTGCTGCCGCCGCGCGTCCAGAGCCTGCCGCTGCCAAACCGAGCAAGCGTCCGTTCGATTCACAGCCGTCCGCTCCGCCACCGTCACAGCCTGCCCCAGCGCGTGCTTCAGCCACGCCCGCACCACCAGCGGCGCCGCCGATTTCCGCAAACATGGACCCGGCGCTCGCCGAGCCTCGTCCGTCCGCCACGCCTGTTGCACCTCCGCGGACGCCTACACCGCCGCGGAACAAGCGGGACACCCCAACCGGAAAGGACGCGCAGATATCGTCCGGATTCTCGAAGCCCATTCGCACGCCGGCAGACGCGCGGCCGGAAGTCAACAAGACCCTTAAGTGTCCCGAGTGCGGTACGCCGAACTATCCGACGGAGTGGTATTGCGAGCGCTGCGGGGGCGAGCTGGCGACGATGTAGCTGCGGCAAAAACAAAAAGGCGCCTCACGGCGCCTTTTCAATCACTGTCGAACAGGAGTTCTTACTTCGCGGCTTTCTTCGCCATCCGGCTCTTGTGACGAGCGGCCGCATTCGGATGGATCAACCCCTTGCGCGCCGCGCGGTCGAGAAGCTTCACGGCAGTGAGTCGCTCGTCTGAGTCGACTTCGGGTGAATGCCCCTTTTTGAGCGCGGTCCGGAGCGCGGAGCGTTGCGCGCGATTGCGCGCCATCGCGGCGCGGGACTTACGCATGTTCTTCTTGGCGGACGCAATATTTGGCAATTCGATCTCTCTGAACGGTGTTATCGGCGCGCGAGCGGCGCCATTGTGGGATAATCTTTAAAGCTATCGGGATTGGAT
>JALYJX010000455.1 GCA_030775065.1 Gemmatimonadota bacterium
GAGGTCGCCAATACGTATTAGCATCTAGCAAATACGTATTGGTTGCTGCCCAAACAATCTGGGCCATTACATAATCGGCCGTCACGCCCAATAAGAGGTGAGGTGCAAATGTCCATTCGTGCCCGTTCTTTTAACACAGTGCTGCGTACGTTCGGCGTCGTACTCCTCGGAGCGGTGCTGCCCCTTACGGCGGCTGCTCAGTCGGGTCGAATCGCCGGAACCGTTACCGATTCCGCGAGAGCTCCTCTCTCCGGAGCACAGGTAGCCATCGTTGGAACCGGTCAGCGTACAGTCAGCGATGAAGGCGGACGCTTCACGATCGCGAACGTCGCCGCCGGCACATACGATCTCCGTGCGCAACGGATTGGCCGGCAGGCTCAAACCGTACCCGGCGTTGTCGTGCGGCCGGGGGAGGACACGCGAGTAGAAGTCATGCTTTCGCAAGCAGCACTGACGCTCGGTGGAATGGTCGTAACAGCGTCGCGCCGTCCCGAAAAAATCACTGATGCACCAGCGACGATTACGCGTATCGAGGCCTCCGCCATCGAGAACACCGTGGGGAACTCGTTCGCTCCTGCGCTCAAGGCGGTCAAGGGGCTCGATTTCATTCAGGTCGGCGTTACGGCGGTAGCCGTGAATGCGCGAGGCTTCAATTCGGCATTCAATAATCGAATGCTGATGATGGAAGACAATCGCATTGCCGTTCTGCCGGAGAATGGACTTCCCGTAGGCGCGTTCACGCCAATCCCAAAGCTCGACCTCGCAGGAATCGAAGTATTGGTCGGGCCGGGATCAGCTCTGTACGGACCGGATGCCTCGAATGGCGTCATTACACTTCAAACCAAGGATCCGAGAGACTACCCCGGCACGTCGTTCGAAATCGCCGGAGGAAGCCGGAGTTTCTTCGATGTACAAGCCCGCCATGCGGGAGTTGCCAACGGACGAATAGGGTACAAGGTCAGTGGTGAATATCAATCCGCAAAAGACTGGCAGAACCACAATATCTACGCTCCGATTGTTACCGGTGGTGCCGTTTCCCCGGAGATCGGAGCTGACTGGAAGACCGACGTTGCCCGTGGCTACGGAGCGCTCGTTTACTACTTCCCAACGGTGGGGCGCCTCGAGCTGAACGCTGGCGCGAGCAAGAGCAATGGAATCGGCATGACGAGCGTTGGTCGCAACCAGCTCATCGACTGGCAGTACCGCGAAGTGCAGGCGAAGTTCGCACACCCGAACTGGTTTGCGCAGGCGTACCGCACTCAGTCGCTGTCGGGTGACACATACCAGCTCAACGGCTTCTCCCAGAATCGTCTGCGCTTCCCGACCATCAGCGACGATTCGGCGAAGCATCTCTCCGACTTCCCGGCTGAAGGCAAGCTCACGGCGGCGGAACTCCAGAACACATTTGCTTTTGGCGCGTTGAACGGTCTGAGAATCACCTGGGGTGGCCAGTTCCGACACGACGATGTCAGCTCGAAGCGTCAATGGCTCACGGACAGACAGACCGGCAAAGACATTACAACCAACCAGAAGGGCGTCTACGCACAGGCTGACATCCCGGTGACGAGCTGGCTCCGCGGTATCGCAGCGGGTCGGTACGACAAGCACGACTACTGGGAAGGTCAGTGGAGCCCAAAGGCCGGCATACTGGTCACGCCCGTGGAAGACCAGACCGTGCGGCTGACATTCAATCGTGCATTCAAGTCTCCGACGGTTCTGCAGACGAGCTTCTTCTTTCCTGATTTTGCACCGTTCGTCGGCGTCTTTGGAAACCGTGACGGCTACGTGATCAAGAACGCCGCCGGAACAGTCGTGAATACGATCTCTCCGATCGAGCCCGAGACGAACGACACATGGGAGCTCGGATACAAGGGAGTGATCGCGCAGAAGCTGTTCGTCGACATCACAGGATATCGCTCCAAGTTCAAGAAGTTCATGAGCCCACTCGTGATTATTGCGAACTTTTTGACGCCAGCGGCATCTGGTGGCCCCACCTTCGCTTTCAACTCGAAGACTGGTACCCAGCTCACCGGCGGAACCGGCGGGCCGCAGATTCCGCTGACCTACTTCAACGTCGGCGATGCGAAGATCTACGGAACCGACCTTGGCGTGCGGTATCTCGTGACGCCGACGATCGCGTTCTCCGGCACAGCGAGCCTCCAGAAGCTGGACACAATCTTCCGCAGGCCAACGGACCCGCTCGAGGCTACAGCGTTCAACAGCCCGACATCGAAGGCGAATGTCGGCATGGATTTCAGCGAGCTCGGATCGGAGAATGCCTACGGCGGATTCACGATTCGTTACGTGAATGGATACAGCTTCCGCTCCGGCATCAACGTCGGCCGCATTCCGACATTCAACACATTCGACCTCACGGCCGGATACCGTCTGCCTGCGATCAACGGAAGAGTCAATCTGAGCGTGCAGAATCTGTTCTCCTGCAGCAGCGGGAAGAGTACGATTGACGGGTGGCTGGCGGCGGCGAAGCCGTTGAAGTACACGCCCGGGCGTGAGTGCGGTTTCGGCAAGAAGCACATCGAGATGATCAACATGCCGGAAATCGGCACGATGGTGTTTCTCGGATTCCACTGGGATCGGTAGCCTGCCTTCCTCCTCGTCTCCCTCCATGCATCGAGGGAGACGAGGACACCCGGCGGGAAATGACACATGAATCTGGGCCTTTTGTTGAGTCGGGATTCACGCTACCGCCCCGACCGTCTCGCGGTTGTCTGTGACGATCAGCGGCTCTCATTTCGCGAAGTCGAGAGCCGTGTGAATCGTCTGGCGAATGCGCTGCTTGCCTTGGGGATGCGCAAGGGCGACAAGCTCGCCCTCGTCCTCCCGAACTGCATCGAGCTCCTGGATGCGTACCGGGCTGCAGCGCTCACCGGAATTATCGTCGTTCCACTCAGTCCACTAC
>JALYJX010000456.1 GCA_030775065.1 Gemmatimonadota bacterium
AAGATGCAATCGTCGCCGTCGACGACTCGCACGGCACCGGCGTGCTCGGCGAAACCGGACGCGGAACAGCGGAGCATTTCGGCGTCATTGGCGAAGTGGACGTGATTACCTCGACGCTCGGCAAGGCGCTTGGCGGCGCGGCAGGCGGATTCGTCGCGGGACCCGCATCTCTGTGCGACATGCTCACGCAGCGGTCACGCCCCCAGCTCTTCTCGAATGCACTGCCGCCGACAGTTGCGTCGAGCGCGCTATGCGCGATTCGGGTGTTGCGCGCGCATCCGGAACGTGTCGCGAAGCTCCGGGAGAACGTCCGTTATTTCAGGGAGCAGATAATCGAAGCCGGGTTCAAGCCCCTGCCCGGCGATACGCCCATAGTCCCGATTATCGTGGGCGAAACGGCTTCGGCAATCCGGATGAGTGACATGTTGCTGGAGGAAGGCGTCTTTGTAACAGGATTCGGCTTCCCGGTGGTGCCGCAGGGCCAGGCGCGCGTCAGGTGCCAGCTCAGCGCCGCCCATTCGCGCGCGGATCTGGACGAGGCGATTGCCGCTTTCAGGACCGTGGGGAGGAAGCTCGGGATAATCTGAAATCGTGTGACTGACCCGGTCACACCAACGGCCGGAGGCGAGGTCCACCGGCAGGGGCATGAGCTCAATGCGAACGACGCGACTGTTTGTTGCCGGTCTGGTGTGCGCGGCCACGTTCTCTTCCGGCGCTTCCGCTCAGGAAGCACGATACTTCGACGACGGCTGGTTCTGGGGAGTGAAGTCCGGAGTGGCGACATTCTCTCCGACGCTCGGGCCCAGCGAGACGGCAGCGACCTACGGCGCTGAGTGGCTCATTGCCCGCAGCCGGGGCGGCCTTTACGTGTCCTTCGATGAGACCAATTTGTCGACGGTGTCAGCGGTACTCGATGCAAGCACGAGCGAAGGCTTCCGCTCCGTCTCGGTCGAAAAAATGCGGCGCATCGGAGTTGCCGGGCTGGCTTTCCCGAAGCGCTTCGGCAGAGTCCGGCCCTACGCCGGTCTTGGGCTCAGCATGGATCTCGTGGGAACTGCGTTGCCACTCGTGAACGGCAGCAACGACGACGTGGACGATGCCGTGTTCGACAGGATCGAGGAGCGCCGGAGCCAGGTG
Organism: Gemmatimonadota bacterium; assembly: GCA_030775065.1. GTDB lineage: Bacteria > Gemmatimonadota > Gemmatimonadetes > Gemmatimonadales > Gemmatimonadaceae > UBA4720. The sequence continues at coordinate 1,138 of JALYJX010000456.1, forward strand.
GGAGTTCTCGGCATGGCCGGAGCGCAGGTGCAATTCGACCGTCTCGCGGTTTTCGGGCAGGCGTCTGTCGTGCCCGGGCAGTCGAACTTTCTCCTCGGTGATAACGTTCTCGGATTCTTCGAGGCCGGCGTTCGATACAACTTCGGCAGCTCGCGCGAAGGATCCAGGTAACGAAAGCCGGCGGATTGCCGCGACGGCGGCGTCCGCCCGGCGAGTTTTGCAATGGCTGTCAGCAGCGAATGATGCAGGGCGAGGCGCAGTCTCCCACCCCCGAGAGGCTGCGTCTCGTTTTATTTGCGTCCGTCGTTACCGCGACACGAACGGATTCCCGCGGACGAGATACCGAAGCGGCCAGTCCGCGGCCTCGGTGATTCCTATGCGAGCCGTGACCTCGACATCGCGATCGCTTACGGTATCCCCGTGGCGGATGACAACCGGATAGCGTTGGAGCGGCAGGCCGTTCATTGATCTGTCGACGCCGAGCGCCGAGCAAAGTTTGCCTGGCCCGTTGGTCAGCTCGCGGTCGCTTCTCGCCTTCGGACGCCGCTGGCGCATGAGCGACATTCCATCGGCCGGCTCGAGTGCACGAATCAGTACGGCGCTGGGAAGACCCTTTGCGCGAGTGACGGCGTTGATGCACCAATGCATGCCGTATATGAAGTAGACGTACGCGATTCCCGGAGGACCGTAGAGCGGCTCGGTGCGTCGCGTACGGCCCGCAGCTGCGTGACATGCCGCGTCGTGCTCGCCGATGTACGCCTCGGTCTCGACAATGATTCCGCCTGCCAGCCCCTCGGTCGTTCTACACTCGAGAATCGTTCCGAGCAGCTCGCGAGCTACGATCTCGGTCTCGCGATCGTAGAAATCCCGCGGAAGAATTCGTCCCAACGAATGCAACCCGCCCGGCGCCGAACCGCTGGACGGGCTATTCCGATACGGAGGAGGCTGTCGTCCCGGCGGCACCTGCGGTCGTCGCCTTCTTGCGACCGCCGCGCGTCGCGCGCTTGCGGGCGGCAGGTTTTGCTTCACCGGCGGCGGCCGGCTGATCGGTTGAAGGCGTGGCGGCAACTTTCTTTTTCGCCGTCGTTTTCTTGACGGCAGCGCCACGCTTCCGACCCCGTGCCGGCTTCGATGGAGTCACCGCTTCTGCCTGCGGCGCCGGGGCTGCAGCAGCGAGCGGTCGGCCGTCGCTCTCACTCGCAGCAACAGGAGCAGCCGCGGCAGCTGGCGGAGTGGCCGCTGCACGCGTGCCAACCACACCAACGTTGAGAATGTGAGCGGGCGGTGCGCCCTGTCGGCCCATCGGTCCTCTGCCGCCACCGCGCGCAGCCATCCCGCGAGGCGCTGCCGGAACCGGCTTGACCTCGGGCGTGTTGGCAGATTCAGCAGCTGCGAGCTGAGTCGCAACTGGAGCCCCACCGGCTGCTGCCGCGACCTCGTAATCGTTGCCTCGGCGCCTCAGGTCTACGAGGTCGGCGTCATGCGCATCCTGAAGTATTCTCGTAAAGTTTCGCTCGCTCAGACTTTCGCTGTCGCGACCGAGGAGCGCTCTTGCCGTGGAGCGAACAAGACTGGCCGCTGCAGCAGCGTCTCCGCCGACGAGCGAAGTGACAGCACGACGGACGAGGTCAAAAGCCTCCTCGCGCGTGAGTCGCAGGCCGGTTGCGCCGATCTCACCCGGCGCGCGCGAGCGCGGTGTTGCCGTTGCTGCCGCCGGTGCCGCCGGGGCTTGAGCTCGCGGCGCCGTTGCAGCAGGCGCTTCGCGCGCGGATCCCGTCG
>JALYJX010000457.1 GCA_030775065.1 Gemmatimonadota bacterium
ATGTGATGTTCCTGGAGGACGCCGTTTGGAGGCACGACGCGCGATGTTGAAATTCCAGCAGTGCTGAATAATCAGCAGAGATGGCGCCGTTGTCAAGCAGCCGCGTTCTAATGACGTTTGAACCTTCGGCAAACTGCGAGGTTTGATTAATTCCGCCCTCACCCGTGGCTCATGACTGATTCCCGCTCTGATCCTGCACAGCACCAGCCCGAGTCAGTGAGCCCGTCCAACGCCTCGCCGCTCCTCGATCGAAACGTGCGCGCCGTCATCGAGCACGCCGCGGAAGAAGAGCGCTCCAAGCCGACGGCCGATCGTGTTGCCATGACCATCTGGCGCTTCGCCGGCACGATGAACTTTGTCTATTTCCATGTAGTGCTGTATGGCGTCTGGGCCGCGGTCGACCTGGGTTGGATTCCGGGCATACGCAACTTCGATCCGACTTTCACGATCATCGGCTCAACGGCGGCAGTCGAGGCGATCTTTCTCGCCATCTTTGTCTTGATGGCCCAGCTTCGGATGGCCGACAACGCCGACAAGCGGAATCAGCTGGATGTTCAGGTGAGCCTCGTCGCCGAGCAGGAGATCACCCACATCCTGCGTCTTGTTGCTGCGATGAGCGAACGAATGGGGATCGAAGAAGCCAAGGATCCTGAAATCCAGGAGCTGTTAAGGGAGCTAAAGCCGCGCGACGTGCTGGACCGAATCGAAGTTCACACAGACGCGGTCAAGGAACAGATTCGCGACGAAAAGAGCGCGCGGTAGCCGACACACTTTGCGCGAAAAACTTCTCTAGTCTCCGCGCCGCAGGATGATGTTCCCGTTGACGGTTTTCACCCGCAGCACTCCACCTGCGCCGCTCCCAATCGACTGACGGGCGCGAACGAACCTGCGCGGAGTGCCGTGTGAGTCATCCCAGAAATCCGTTTCTCTGATGGAGAGGGGCCAATCGCTTTCGATCCGCGTGCGACCGTGACGCTCTGTATATGCCGTCTCCAGCTCAACTCGTCCCGAGAAGTTCGACGGAAGCACGAGCGTGACTGTGCCGTTTCCGGAGCTGACATCAACCGAATGATCAGCCGTGCCACGCAAGGTTATCGTGACATCGCCAGCGCCAGTTGTCGCGGACGCTGAGCCGTCGAGCGGGCCGATAGTGATATCCCCGCCGCCCGTCAAAGCACGCACGTCTCCAGCAGATCGCCCGATGGAGACCGAGCCTCCGCCAGTTCGCACATCGGCTCCATTCATCGCTTCGCCAATGCTGATGCGGCCGCCCGCCTTTCTGTAAATGATGCGACCGCTGTTGTTGTCGCGGATCTCTCCGGTCCTCTCGTTGATCGTGACGTTACCGCCGGCTCCGACTGTCACGCCGCCCTTGTCGTCGCTGATCCGGGAGTTTCCTCCAACCGACACGATGTCAGCGTCCTCGGCATTTCCATACACGATGGGACCGCTCCCGGAGCTGCCGCGTAAACCACCTCGCACGCGCTGGATGAGCACGCTTCCGCCGCCGGTGCCGACGGACCCGGAAAGATTCGAGTCGTTGACGCGGATCGCGCCGCCCCCAGTGGAGAGGCTGGCCCGGCCACGCGCTCCCTCGATCCGAATCGGGCCACCGCCCGTGCTTCCGGTGAATTCGCCATTGACGCCGGTGATCGAAACCCCTCCACCCGCGGACGACAGGCGCATATTGAATCGCTTCGGCACCTGAATGTCGAAACGATGACTCGAGCTTTGCGAGTTTGACCGCATCGTGTATCGCGACGAAAGACGCGCACCAGAGCTCGTCCGCTCGAGATCGACTTCGGTGTCACGCCAGTTGCGCCCACTCAATCTGCCGCTGACGCGCACTCTGTTCTTATCCCACGCGGTGATCGTCAACCCGGCTCCGGTTCTCAAGTCAATTACGAGCGTCTCGCCGGGACGGACCTCGACGCTGCGCTCGAAGGACGAATCCATCGCGACCTTTGTCGCACCGGTCTTGCTCCAGCTGGATGCAACCTTCTTGTCCGGTGACAACGGCGAATGTGGCGGGACAAACTGCGTCGCAATGATAGTCGGTGTAATCGCGCGTGGCAGCGCCGAGGCGCGCGGCATGGGCGTGAACGCCGAGAGCGCGACGAACACCAGCAACGCGCCGGTGATTCCGGCGATCCTCGCAGCAGGAGAGATGCGATGTCGCCTGCTCGGCTGGTTGAGAACAGCGAGCAGCCGACCCTCGAGCTGCGATGGTCGGGCCATCGCGAGCGATACGAGTCCATGTGCGCCGAGCTTGCGGGCAGAGCGCGCGACTTCGAGCAGATGCGCGGCATACTCGGTTGGAGGCGTCCCCGAGGAAAGCACGCGCTCATCGCACGCGCGCTCCTGCTCGGCGCGCAGCTTTCGCGCGGCGACCCAGACGAGCGGATGGAACCAGTAGACGGCGCATGTGATGCCGGCCAGCATCTGCGTCAGCGCGTCGCCGCGCGCGATGTGCGCAAGCTCATGCCGCAGAACAACGGCACGATGCTCGAGCGGCCATGTCGTGGATTCGGCCGGAAGAAGGATTATCGGCGAGCGTGTTCCCCATGCGAGAGGCGTGCTGACATGCGTGCTCGAAAGCACGGCGATCGGGCCGTCGACGTCGGCGCGTTCACGCTCCTCGTCCAGCAGCGTGCGCCATTCAGCGGTATCGAGCGAGGTCGCGGTACGAGCGAGGCGACGCAGTCCGATTCGGCCGACGATCATCCACGCCAGAACGTTCAGAAATCCGAGGAGCCATATGATCGGAATCCAGAAATCAGCCACGCGGGACAGTGCCGTCGAAGACGGGGTGATTACCGCGTGCGAATCCGAGGAAATCGCGCTGGCCGACGAGCCGGTCAAATCGGATGGCGTCGCGGTGGGTGTTGCCGTCAAATCGGATGGCGCCCCGG
>JALYJX010000458.1 GCA_030775065.1 Gemmatimonadota bacterium
GTCGCATAACCTCTCAGCGGGCATTCCCCGGACCGCTGCGCACGAGCAGGCTGCCTGTTACTGCGGCCACTGCAGTCAGGAAAGCGGCGAAGAATCCCATGCTCAGTTTGATCGACACTGCGTCGTAGGCAACGTTGGCTAGCGCTGACGCGATCAACGCCGCACCAGCGGTGCGTCGCAATGCGAGAGACCAGGATTCTCGCGAGATGGACCGGCACCATTCTATGAGCGCGCTGCGCCCGAGATCGGCCAGCACCAGGAACCAGAATCGGATCGTGACGGAGATGTTCTCGTTTCCGAGGTCGCGCCGCGCGTCGCGAATGCATTGCCAAAGATCGGGACCATATCGAGCGCGGAATGGTGCCGGAAACAGTCTCAACGCAATCTGCACGAGCTTCGGGGCTCGGTAAAAACGCGGCCTCATGCCGGTTGCGGGCCAATGAGCCGCTTTGCACGGGCGAGACGCACCATCTCGTCGAGGCGTCGAGCTTCGGCGCGTGCCACCGCGCGTCCAAGAGGCGTTAGCCGGTAGTAGCGGCGGCGCTCATCGTCGTCACGACCGGGCCGATCCCCGGCCTCCAGGACCACTCCGCTGTCGACGAGTCGCTTCAAGGCAGTGTAGAGAGTCCCCGGTCCCAGCTTCACCCCGCCGCGCGTCCGCTCGCCCACCTCCGTCATGATCGCGTAGCCGTGACGCTCGCCCCCCGAGAGCGACAGCAGGATATGAAATGTCGCGGGCGTTAGAGGCAGGTGAGCATCCGGCGATGCCCGTTGATGTCTGGGTGTCATAAACGATGAGGTGGTGGTAGCTATATCGTACACTGATATAGAGACGCCCGGAGCCGGGGTCAAGCCATCGGGTATTGACACCTGGGGACTGCCGGCTCAACTTGACCGCAACTATATCGACGCACGATATAGTTATTCCTCGTCGTACCGGGGGGTCCCATGGTGATCGTTGTGCCGACCACGCTTATCGCGCTTGTGCTCGGCCTTGCGGCTTTGCAGGAGCTCTATGTTCTGGGCATTCAGGGCGGCCAGGTGCAGCCTTTCTGGGCGGGCGCTATCGGCGCGCTCGCGTGCCTTCTGCTGATGGTGTCGGGCGTCGCTCTCTGGCAGGGCTGGAGGGGCGCGCGCGCGTTCGCAATCTCGGCGGCACTTCTGTTCATCGCCTTCCACGTATACGCGAGCCTGCCTCCGCACCGAAACGTCGGCGTCGGAGTGGCGCTAGCCGCCTGCGCGTACGGAATCGGCTTCCTCATTCTTGCTCTGCGTCATGATCGCGCGCGCCAGGTCAGTGTTCGACCCGCCTGAGGAGGAAGGGCACCGGATGGCGCGCCGCCGACTAGCGAGAGCGACCTGGTTGTTGTTGTTCCCGGTCGCTTCTGTGCTTGGTAGCTGTGATCGCATTGTCTCGAGCAGGTGTGACGGGGCGTTCGTGCTGCCAGCCGGATTCTGCGCTCAGCTCTTTGCGGAAAACGTTGGTCCGGCGCGGCATGTCATTGTGACCGCCACCGGGGACGTCTACGTCGCGCGCTGGCGCGAGGGTTCGAGAGTTGGAGGAGTGCTCGCGCTCCGCGATACCAATGCCGACGGGCGTGCTGACATACGGGAAGAGTTTGGTCCGGAGGGCGGATCGGGGCTCGCCTTGAGCGGGAACGCGCTCTTTCTGGGTGCGTGGGGAAAAGTCTACCGCTGGACGTTGGGAGCAGGTCTTACCCCAGAGGGTTTGCCCGACGTCGTCGTGAATGGTATTCCCGAGCTCGAACACGGAGCGCGCAGCATTGCGGTAGGGCCCGATGGTGCGCTGTATGTCAACATCGGCGCGCCTTCGAACGCGTGCGAGCGAGACTATCCCCGCCGGGATTTTCGCGGCGACGACCCGTGCGATGAGCTTTCATACAGCGGCGGGATCTGGCGATTCCCCGGAGTGCTGAACGCGATGGGTGAGCCATCCCGGCCGGCCATTGCGAACCGGTTCGCTACCGGGCTGCGTCACACAGTCGCACTTGGGCTCGACACGGCGGATGGGAGGCTTTACGGAGCGCCCCACGGCATCGACCACTTGCACAGCTGGTGGCCGAACAGCGGATACTCGGCCCGCGACGCAGCAGCAACACCGGGCGAGACATTGTTTCGAATAGAGAACGGCCGGGACTACGGGTTCCCGTACTGTCTCTTCGATCCTGCAGCGAACCGGATGGTGACGTCACCGGCGTATAATGGACAATCGCGAGAGACTTCCCGCTGCGCGTCGGTGCCACGACCGCTTGCAGTTCTTGCAGCCCATTCCGCGCCGCTTGCGCTAGTGGTCTATCGCGGAACGATGTTTCCGCCGCGCTTCCAAGGCGGATTGTTCGTCGCGCTTCACGGCTCGCTCTTTCGGGCGCCTCTGGATCCGACCGGTTACTCCGTGGCGTTCGTTTCCCGTCATGGGGATAGCACGTTCGGTGTTCCGGAACGGTTCGCCGACGCCCTATCCGCGAGAAGATTTCCACTGCTGGGATCGCGTCCCAGGCCCAGCGGACTCGCGGTGGGCCCGGACGGATCGCTCTATGTGACGGATGACAACGGCGGGAGGATCTGGCGGATTGTCTTTCGGTAGATCACAACGGCCAACCGCAAGCAGGAACCGGCAGCGGGCGATTTTGGACAGGATGCAGAAGCGCGCTCAAGCAGGTACCCTCGAGCGAGGCAGTCAAGTCTGGTTTATGGGCTGGGTAGAGTCGAACTACCGACCTCACTCATCAGGCGTCCGCTCTAAACAGCAGAGGTCGGCCTAACGAGGCTGTAGAAAAAGTCTCATGACTATGGTGTTGTCGCGGTACTCATCATGCAATAGCGGTTGGATCGTGTGTCGGTGAATCGCTGTTTTCTCTCGGACGAGCGCACTCCATGGCCCGCTAC
>JALYJX010000459.1 GCA_030775065.1 Gemmatimonadota bacterium
CCATCATGCTTGTGGGCATGGCGGCGTGGAGCGTCCGCTACTTCATGTTTGCGCTCGGAGACACAGGCTCACTGGTGTGGATGCTCTACCTCGGAATTCTGCTCCACGGCATCTGTTACGATTTCTTCTTCGTTACAGGGCAGATATATGTCGATCAGGCCGCGAGCGTGAGGGTTCGAGCCGCCGCGCAGGGGCTACTCGCGTTCATAACGCTCGGCGTCGGACTGTACATCGGATCCTGGGCTTCCGGACGCGTCGTCGACGCGTATGCGACGATCGGCGCCAATGGCGTTGCGACGCACGACTGGCGCTCGATCTGGATGGTACCCGCGATAGGAGCCGCGGTGATCCTCGTCATCTTTGCTCTTCTCTTCCGTCCAACGCCGACGGCGCGCGCCGAGCCGGTAGGCAAGGCCGTGCCGGAGCCTGTACCGCTGTAGCTGTGATTGGTGCCTAGGCGCAAGCGCATCGTGCGCACGCTGTGGATCGCGGGCGCGCTCTTGTTCGTATCGCAGCTCGTCTACTGGACTGAGCCCGCTGCGGCGTTCGCAGTGGCCGAGAGGCTCGCTCCGAACGTCGTCTGGCGGGTTGCAACCGACAAACCCTTCGTTGCGCTCTCGTTCGACGACGGCCCCGATGCGAAGTATACGCCGCAGGTACTGGCGATCCTGAAACGTCACGGCGCCCACGCAACGTTTTTTCTGATCGGCGATCGCGCCAGCTTGCACCCCGAGCTCGTTCAGCGAATCAAAGCGGAAGGACACGAGGTTGGAAATCATTACGTCATGGATGCGTCCACGCTGTGCCATGGCGATTCTACCTTCCTCGGTCACCTCGATCGGACCGAGCTGGCGATTGGAATCCCCGGACCGAAGAAGCTATTTCGTCCGCCAGGCGGAATTGCGCGACCTGGACAGATTCGGCTCGCTATGCAACGTGGATACACGACCGTTTTGGGGAATGCCTATCCGCACGATCCGCTTCGTCCACCCGTGGGCTATATCCGGTGGCTCGTTGACAAGAATCTTGGCCCTGGGGCGATAGTCATTCTGCACGACGGGATACGCGACCCGACTCGCAGCATCGAGGCACTGCCGCACATTCTCGCGGCCGGCAAGCGGAAAGGATTGCAGTTCGTGTCGATCGGTACGCTCATGCAGCTGAGCGACGACACGGGGCTATCGGAGGAGCGGCCCGGTGATCCTCAGGGTTTCCACTTTCCCTTGGCCACGTCCGGCACGAACGAATCCAGGCCGCGAGGCGGGAAGTCGAGAGTCTTACCCTTCGCGGCGCTCATGTAGGCGGTCATCAGAATCCGCATCACCTCGACTCCGTCGTCGAATGTGAGCATTGGCTTCTCGTCGTTGAGAAAAGCGCGGACAAAGTGTCGGTTCTCTCCTTCGTAACCGTAGGCCGCGGCCTCCTCGGCAACGACAGGCATCAGCCCCATTTCGGCGTTCTGCTTCTCGACGAGATCCTCGCCGGATTTTCCTTTTACTTCGCGACTGAAGAAAAGCTTGAGGCCGCTGTCGAGGGTGTTCCACGACAGCGAGTATTCGGGGCCGAGCAGCTCGGCGGATAGCCGGAGTCCCGCGCCGACGAAGCTCCATGACGTAGTCACTTCGCCAATCATGCGCTCCCCGCTATCGGCCTCATACTCGATCATTGCACGCGCAAAATCTTCAGACGGGCGTCGTCGATAGTCGATCTCCTTTCCCATCGCCTTTGATAGGCGTTTGGCGTACTCCGGTCTCGACCACTTGAGCGAAGCGACATGTCCGGTGATGCGAACCGGCCGGACCGACGACCGCGCTGCCCCCGGCGCGGTGAGCAGGTGGCGTACGAGCTCAACCGAGTGGCACATCATGTCGTTTAGAACGCCGCCACCCTGGAGCGTGCCCTGCCAGAACCACGGCATGTGTGGTCCGCTGTGCTCTTCGGCGGCGCGCGCCAGGTACGGTCTGCCCGTGAGCGCGGCACCTCTCGCCCAGATAAGCTCCTTGCCGCGTGTTACCTCCGGCGAAAAGAGCTGATTCTCGAGGTATCCGGTGTTGAGTCCGACGCTGGCGGCAAGACGCGCAACCTTCTTTGCCTCGGTGACGTTTCGAGCCAGCGGCTTCTCGCACGCGAGGCCGCGAAGAGTTCCGGCGCCGTCGGCAATGGCGGAGACAATTTCCTCCATGTTTGAAATGCGCGCCTGATTCGGGCCGCACAGCCAGATTGCGTCGATTCGCGGATCGGCGACCATCTCGCGAATTGACGAATAGGCTCTCGCTTCGCCCACCTCGAGTTTTCGCGCAAGCGCTGCGGTTGCTGCTGCGTTCTTCTTGTTCGGGCTCCAGACGCCCAGGACATCGGCGTCTCTAACGCCCGTGAACGACTGAATGTGAAAGCGCGCGTTGAATCCGCTTCCAACGAACCCGACTCCGAGGCGGGCTCCGCTCACTCGACGGGGACGCGCGTTTTCATCTCGTCGCCCGTGACTCCGAGCTTCGCTAGCGCCGCGGGCGGGCATCCGGCCCAATTCGGATTGAAGACGTTTCCGACGTACCGCACATCCTTCCAGCCCATCTCGCTCGAAAAGAATCCACCGGCGGTGAGGTCACGGAAGCGATTGAAGAATGCGACGCCGTGACTCATCCCGGGGCTCGCCTTCTTTGGCCACGCGATGTCGTCGAGCACGCGCCGGCGCTGAGCATCGGTCGAGTTCACGAAGTTTTTTCCGTATCGCTCGATGCACTCGAAGTCGAGCCATCCGAGCCCGCCGCGCATCGCAGTCCTGGTAGAGTCGGAAGCGTCCTTGTCGGCCATGAGGAAATCGATGTACTCGGGCACCTTCGCTTCGGTAGCACTCCCCGATCGCTCATCGCGCGGGATGATGTAGTCGGCGAGCATCCTTACTG
>JALYJX010000460.1 GCA_030775065.1 Gemmatimonadota bacterium
CAGCACCCACGAACCGTAAAGGCTGTTGATCGTCGTCGTCGTAGCGACGGGGTTCCCGAGTGAATCGACAACCGAATAGTGCGTCGTCTCCGTGCCTTCGCTCGCATGTGTGGGAAGTGTGGCGGTGGGCGTATGCCTGTCTGGTGAGATCGTCTTGTGCAGCTCGAGCGCGTATTCCTTGCTCGTCAGCTGTGTGATTGGAATCGTTGCAAACGCGGGGTCCCCGAGCTTTGCGTTTCGGTCGATGAACGCTCGCTGGAACGCCGAGGCGACCAGATGGAAGTACCGCGCTGATCCGAACTGCGACAGCGAGGCGAAGGGCTCGAGGATGTTAAGAGACTCGCCGAGCGTAACCCCGCCTGAGGATGAGGGCGGCATCGATAACAGCGTGTATCCGCGGTACGTCGTCCGGATCGGCTCACGCCATACTGGCTGGTACTGTTCGAGGTCGCGCGTGGTGATGATGCCGCAGGCGTGAGATGCGCGCTGCCTTCCAGCACGAGCCGGCGGACACTCCCGCTGCATTTCGGCCACGATCTGTTGCGCGACGAGCCCACGGTAGAATCCCGCCGCGCCCTCGCGTGCGATGATGCGCAGTGTCTCCGCGAGATCGCGCTGAACGAGTCGCGTTCCAATTGCCGGCGGCATTCCGCCCGGCAAAAAAATCTCGTTGCCGGCGAACTGCCGGATCAGCGTTTGTTCGCCGGCGATCGATGCGGCGAGAGCGCTGTCCACGACGATGCCTTCCGCCGCCATGCGGATTGCAGGCGCCATCACCTTGTCGAGCGACATCGTACCATATCGCGCGAGCGCTGCGGTGAGCCCGGCGACCGAGCCCGGCACGCCCGACGCCGCGCGTCCGACGACGCCGGCTTCGGTCAACGTGCCGGTGGAGTCCACGTACATGTCGCGGGAGGCAGCCGCCGGCGCGACCTCACGATAGTCGATGGCCGCCGTTCTTCCATCAGCGAGGCGGATCACTATGTAACCGCCGCCGCCGATGTTACCCGCTTCCGGAAGCGATACCGTCAGCGCAAAACCGACTGCAACCGCAGCGTCTACTGCATTTCCGCCGGCGCGCAGAATTTCAACGCCCGCCTCACTTGCGACACGGCTGTTGCTCGCCACCATCGCGTGCTCGGCGAATGTCGCTTCCTGACCGGCAGGATAACGCCACGCCGCTGGAAAGACGGCGGCAACGCGGGGAGGCACACCATCGGGCGTATCGTTCGCCGCCTTGACGGCGGGAGCGCACGCGCCTGCTACAATTGCCAGGACAAGGGGGCCGGCACGGTTCACGAGCTTCTCCTTTGAATTCCGCCTAGTGCCGCAGTCCGTAATGTAGTACCGCAGTCGGCAGTCTTACCGTCGCCGTCCTCGAGTCCCGAATCCCATCCTGAAATTGAGCCGCGTACTACGCTGGGTGAGCGTGTTGCTCTGACTGTTGGACAGGCCCGTACGCTCGTGCAGCACCAGCCCGTAGTCCTGAACTATGCTCACCTGCATCGTCGGATTGAACGTGTACCCGAAGCCATACCCGAACGTGAAGAACGGATCGATGTTTCCGCCCGTTGGCTCCAGCTCGGCATTGTCCGAGTCCCGCCGCAGGTTGCTGTACATCGTGGCGCCCGCCGATACCTCCAGAACCTGGTGGAGACCCTGTGATCCTCCGGCATGAAACGACGCCCCGAGCGAAGTGAGATCCAGATGTGCGTCGCAGCGACCGCAGCTCGGGCCGGAGTAGACAAAAGGAACGTCGACATAAGTCAGCACGGCGCCGAGCGAGAACTGGTTTTGTAATGCCTTCTCGAGCGCCACGCGATACTGCCAGGTCGTTCCTTCTCCAAAATCCCACGTGCTGTTGCTTGCACCATCACTGATCCCGTTCGCACCGTACAGGCCGATGCCGGCACTCGCCCACATCGACGGTTCGGTGACAATCGGCGCGCGGCGGCGCACCTGCGCATCTGCCGGCTGCGCGGCAACGACAAAGAGAGCGATCAGAATGTATTTGTTCACTTGTACTCCGAGTTCTTGCGGCTCGCTCGAAGCGGCCGGTAAGTTAGGTCGTGATTCACCCCGCAAGACCGGACCGGGATGGTTGATCCAAGGGTCACCGAGCGTCGCAATCCGCGGACCGCTTCGATCGATCTCGCCACTCCTCTGGAGATCGTGGATGTCATAAACGCGGAAGACCGCATGGTTCCCGAGGCCGTAAATACGCAGCGCCCGCAGATAGCGGCTGCGATTACGCTCGCGGAAGATGCATTCAGAAAAGGTGGACGGCTCTTCTACATTGGCGCCGGAACATCCGGTCGCCTCGGCGTGCTCGACGCGAGTGAATGCCCACCAACATTCGGAACGGATCCGGAAATGGTGCAGGGTATTATCGCCGGCGGACTTCCAGCGCTCACCCGCTCGCAGGAGGGCGCGGAAGACGTGGCCGAGAACGGCGCAAAAGCGATGGACGATCACGGCGTCACGACGCACGATCTGGTGATCGGCATTGCTGCTTCCGGAACCACCCCGTACGTCCACGCCGGAATCAGGCGCGCGCGCGAGCTCGGCGCGAAGACGGCGATTATCTCGTGCTCCCGGCCGCCACTCGATGTTGTCGAAGATGTCGACGTCGCCATTCTTCCAATCGTTGGCCCTGAGGTCGTGACCGGCTCGACGCGAATGAAAGCGGGCACGGCGACGAAGCTCATTCTCAACATGATCACTACCGGCGCGATGATCCGCCTCGGGAAGACTTACGGAAATCTGATGGTCGACCTGAAGGCGACCAACAACAAGCTCAAGGATCGCAGCGAGCGGATAGTCGTCGAGGTTTGCGGTGTGTCCCGCGAGGAAGCACGCGAGCTGCTCGAGGCCGCGAACAAGAGTGTGAAGACAGCAATT